>JAOZGP010000004.1 GCA_027491735.1 Thermoproteota archaeon
GTGTGACGCATCCTTTATCCTTCCGGATCTTAGATTTTGAGTTCTTCGGAGGTGATCTCCGGCATGTGGGGCAAGTCCGAAGGAGACCTAACTGGTCCTCGAAGCCCTCCGAAGGCCTGCTGTGACCCTATTCAATCCAAGCATCTCCGCTACCTTTCCAGCCCCATACAGCTTCATCTTCATCCTATAAAATGCAACAAAAGTATTTAAATATTACGAATATAATATTATACGTTCCTACCCCATTTATCCTTGGTGGCTGCCGTTGACAATCCTGATCCCTCAGGAGGAAGCTCTCCTCAAGGCATCAGAACTAGTGCTTAAGGGAGAGGTTGTCGCCATACCCACGGACACCCTATACGGTCTAGCCGCTGATCCTACCAGGAGGGAACCCGTGAAGAGACTTCTCCAGATGAAAGGGAGAAGGATTCCCGTCCCGATATTAGCTAGGTCGAAAGAGGAAGCCTTCTCACTTTGCAGAGATGTTCCGGAGGAGGCCGAAGAGCTGGCGAGAATGTTCTGGCCTGGACCCCTGACCCTGATCCTCAGGAAAGGAGCGGATATCTGGAACGAGCTCTCCGGCAGGTGGAGGTTTATAGCAGTAAGGGTTCCAGGTCATGAGTTCCCTGCGAGACTTATGCAAGCTGTGAGCGGGCCCATCACTGGTTCGAGCGCCAACCTGTCGGGTGGCCTGAGCCCATCAGAACCATCTCACGTAGTCGAGGAGGTTAGAGATCTTGTTCCCCTGATAGTGGATGGAGGACCGTGTCCTTTGGGGATAGAGTCCACTCTTCTGGACCTGTCAGCCGGCAAGCCAACTCTCCTGAGGTATGGGGCCCTCCCTCTTGACGATATCGAGAAGATTATTCCAAGCGTCGAAATAAATGTGAAACCTCACAAGAAGAATCCTGGAGTCGAGCTGATCATTATGGACATGCCTCTGGACGAAATTCCGAGGATTTTGAGGAAGGTGGCTCCATCCGACTCGGTGGTCCTGAGCTTCGGGAACTCTCACATATACGAGGGGATCGAGGTGGTGGATCTAACGTCCGATCTGAAAGAGGCAGCAAGGAGGCTCTACTCAACCCTTCGATCTCTCAGAGGAAGGAGAATTTACTGTGAACCCCTGGAAGAGGTGGGTCTCGGTCTTACACTCGTGAACGTGCTCAGATCCCTATCCTCGTTCACGATCAGAAGGCCTACTTGATCTTGGGCAAATAGAGAAGGCAATCTCCCTTTCCAAGAACCTCAACGAGTCCTTCGATCTTGAAGAAAGCCACCAGAGCGCAGGCATAGGAGTCCAGCTCGTCTATGCTCTTGAGCTCTCCCTCGAGTCTGATCCCAGATATTTCCTCGAGTTTAAACCTGATCTCAGTTATTTCTCTCACTCTTTTCGGCCTCTTCAATCCCAGAGATCTGTAGATTCCTGTAGGATAAGTCTCTATAACCTCGATTCCTGCACTCTCAAGCCGAGATCTCAGTTCAATCCCTTTTTTCGTCAGCTCTCTCATGAACTTGAAGTTCGTCGGAAAGGCGCGAACCCCTTTCCTGAGGAGCTCCTTCTCACATGACCTCATCCCAGCCCCAGGTGTCAGCGGAGCATCTATAGCCACAATCCTTACGTCCTTAGATGTGATTATCTCGAACTCATCTCCCTTCCTTGTGAAAGTTTTAGCCCTACCTTCGCTGATGAAACAGTAGCTCGAAGCCTTCCTCAGTGCCAGATCGATGCCACAGATCAACGGAACCACCTCATTTTCCTGGCTTTGGGTAAAAGGAGGGCAACGCAGAATGAAGTGCTTATCTCCGTTGTGGGCCCGGGAGCTATGAGGGAACCACCCATCACCGGCACGAACAGCCCTATGACACCAACCATGAGGGCCTCCATGGGTTTCAGACCAAGCATCGCATAGAGGATCGTTGAGTTAGTGACGTCAAAGACAAATTCTGAGATCAGACAGAGAACAAAGATCTTCGATGAATCATCCGTTTGAACGTGGCTCCACAGCCCTCCCAGAAATCCGCACAAGATAGAGTTGACTACAGTCCACGGGCCAAAGCCCAGGAAGAGGTCGGAGAGAAGATAACCCAGCACACCTGTGGTCAGGCCCACCGGCGCTCCCTCGGAGGAGGATATCAGAGCCATCATGAAGGGGAAGTTTATGAACTGCGCTGGACCGACAAGGAAGTTCTTTGCCAGTCTGAGAGCTACACCAAGGGAGCTGTACATGCCAACCGATGCTGCAAACCTGGATTTGTTCAAGCGAGCTCCCAGAGACCGCTCCAGCCCCTAATTTAAAAATTTTTAGTAAATTTAATTTAACCTTTAATTGAGTATTCAATCTTCTTCTTTTCAAATTCCCCTGGAGACATTCTATGAAGTAAATCGGCAATTTTGCCTTAGCTCTATCACAAAATCCATTATCATTTTTAAATCTTCCTTCTCAAATTGTTTGTTTGGGAATAATATTTTTGTCAAGCCAGAAGCGAGTCTATATACACCGATTTCATCTCTAATTGTAACATTGCTTAATTCAATCATTGAGCGAATTAATGGCGTAAAGTCCATTTTTCTTAACTCATGTAAAATCTCAGAAAAGTAATCAACAGAGAAACCGTAGTTCTTTGAAAGGTGTATTTCACTCTTCTTGATTTTAGGTATTTCCCAACCCGGAATTACTCCGTGGATTCTGTCAAGAAATGCCGTGTCATTTCTCATGAATTCAGGTAGAGCATAATTAATATCTTCTGCTGGAACATAGCCACTAACTTCTATGTTTCCCATAAAAACTAGAGAGCATAAGGAAGTTGCTTTTTTAGGTCCTCTTTCAAAATGCCCATCAACCATATAATCTTTAAGTTTACCCATTAATCTTTAAGTTTACCCATCATTTCCTCCGGATGAGGAAATCTAACTTTTGCTACTTCATCAAAAACAATGCAATCCTTTAATCCTATTTCTCCTATGGTTCTTCTTGCTATATTGTAAAACAATTGTGCTGGAGTTACAACTCCACCAGAAATTATCCTTGTGTAGAACGAAATATTTCTATAGAAATAAGTTTTTCCCGTGGCTCTAGGTCCAAATTCCATTAAATTTACATTGTTCTCAACCAAAGGAATAAACCTACTTATCAGAATAAGCTTTTGCTTTTCTGTATATACCTCAGGATTTAAACCAACAGTATTTATTAAAACATTCATCCATTCTTTGAGAGTAAAATATTCCCTTTTTTCTATGAATTCTTTTAAATCCACATTAGCAACATGAAATGGTTCAAATTTTTCAACGATTACTGGTAAAGTTATAGGCTTGCCTTTACTATCAACTATAGGATCACAATATCTTAAAGTAGCTAATCCCCATATCCCCGTTGAAAGCAATTGCTCATTTTTCTCAACAACCTCATCGGAAATCATAACATTCCTTAAATTCAAGCTTGGAATTACAGCCTTCCTTATTTCGTGTTTTTCATCAACCTCAACTTTTATTTCATCGATTATTTTGTGAGATAGTTTTTGATTATTATCTTATCCAGAATTCTATCCTTATCTTTTGGTTCCGGATAAAGGGTATTTACAAGCTCCATAACTTTCATCAATTTTTCGTTGAACACCACAGGATCGCTTTCCTCAGAAATCTTTGTTAACAAATGCTCTGCAACAAATTTCGGAACTCTTTTAATTTCCCGACACACATTGATGCTGGATGACTGCTAGGGTGATCACCTCCGGGTTAGCCGTCGTCCTCTACTCCTACCTCAGGTCAGGGGTTCATCAGCCCCTGGCAGACCTCATCTTCATAGCCGCACTCATCCTCTCCAACATCCCCTCAGGGGAGAGGCTCCCCAGCACCGACGCTGGTGTCCTTATCAACATGACTGCAGGCTTCATCCTCGCGCTGCTGTTAGCCCTCGTGAGCAACATGTATGGAGGCCTCGTGGTGGGGTTCCTTGAGGAGATGGGCGTGAGGGTCAGCATCGACCTGAGCTTCCTCCTCCCCCTAGCATATACGGTCTCCCTTCCCCTCGCCCTCGCGATGATCTCCCTCCTCAGGAAGCTTCCCCTCTACACCGCCTGCCTGGTGATCCTGCTTAAGGACGATGACAAGTGGAGAGTGCTCACGGGAGGCAGTAAGGAGAAGTACCTGCAGTTCTCGAGGTTAAGGACCTTCAGGGCCATACTTGAGGGGAGTGAGAGGGAGAGGTGGTCAAAATCAACCAATCTAGTGATTCAGATGTACTTCAAAGCCTATCCTCTAGCTGATAGGGTTCCTTGGGCGCTCATGGAGCCAGCAGATGGAGGTAGGGGAACCGTGTACGTAGGTTTCGATGTCTCTAGGAGATTCATGCCTGCTGGACCGCTGGAAACCCTGAGGGAGAGGGTGGAAGTTGCGGTCAGGGCGGCCATATGCGATCCTAGGGGAACGGTCGTCAGGATGAAGACGATAAAGGGAGCTAGAGGCGAGGTCTTGGGATATCACCTAACGAAAGGTCTTCTGGAAAATGTAGTCGATGAGTCAAAGGCCGTACTCGGGAGCGAACCTAAGAGGCTCGTGCTGATGAAGGACGGGAGGGTCGGAAGGGCGGAAAGGGAACTCGTGAAGGAGGGTATCGGAGAGTTCTCCTCGAGTACTGGGATCCAAGTGGAGCTCTACTCGGTGGAGAAGAGGATCGTTGAACGAATATACAAGGGAGTCGGGTCGCCCACCCCAGGAACCTACGTCAAACTCTCGGATGGCAGCCTCCTCTTGGTATCTTCCCTCCCTCCCGGGGGTCATCCCCAGCCCCTGAGGATAACTAGGATCCTAGCCGCTCCCGAGGGATCCGGGCCGAGGATAGAGGAGTTCGCCCGAGAGTTCTTCCACCTGTCCCATCTCCACTGGCAGTCAATGTTCTCCAAGATAAAGACGGCCTTGCCACTCAAGGTAGTTCAGGAGATAGGAGAGTTCGCCACTAAGGGGGTGGATATTCCCAATGTGGTCGGATACCTGCCCCTGTAGATGGAAGGTAATTTATCTCGCCGCTCATCGCATCTAATTTTTATTTCAATACCGGTGAGGTGGTTAGATATGTCACCATCTGCCCGATTTATTGATGATATTTATGGGGCCCTCCGGAGGCTGGCCCCCATCCTAGGGGGCAGGGATGTGGGGGGCGCTGGCGCGCTCGCTAGGGAGGTCAGGAGGAGGAAATCACTAATAGAATCTAAGAGGAGGGAGATCAGAAAGCTGGAGGCCGAGGCCCAGAAGCTGTCCAGCCCCCTGTACACCGGAGCTCCTATGGTCTTGGGACTCCTGCTCATCGCCCTCGGTGCACTGCTCGGAATCACATCCCCGGCGGGTCTGCCTTCCCTTCTGATGGGCCTATCGGTAGCAGTTGCTGGTCCCGTGCTCGTGAGGTGGCGAACCTCTGATCGGAGGAGGCGGGCGTATCGGCTTCGCGATGAGCTGAAGACCATGGTCCCGGAGGAGGGATCACTGGAGGAAAAGAGGAGGGCAGTAAAGAAGACTGAGAGGGAGATAAACTCGTTAAGGCGGGAAATAGGGGAACTGAAGGCGGTAATAGAGGATCTCAGGCGCAAAATAAGCGGGATCCTCGAGGAGGTTGGAGGAGACCCCGAGGAACTTCTCAGTGAAGTGGAGCGGGATCTGAAGGGATTGGACGTGACGATAAAAGAGAAGGGGGAACAGAAGGAGAAGCTTGAGGGGGAGATAAAGAAGATTGAGGAGGACAAGAGGAGATTAGAAGAGTTGGAGGAGGAGCTAAGGGAGAAGGAGGCTAAGCTGGGGGAGCTGGACAGGAAGCTCGAGATCACCAATTTGGCGATAGAGCTCATCGGTAAGGTGACTGAATCGGTCTGGAGGAGCGTTGCTCCCTCTATAGAGGCGAACATGGGCAAGTTCCTGAACAGGATAACCCTGGGCAGGTACTACAGGGTGAAGGTAGGTGAGGAGGACTGGAGCGTCAAGGTTTACGTGCCCGAGAGGGCTGCTGCCGGCCAGGATCCGTACGTCAGCATGTTCAGGATGTCCGGGGGTACGCAGGATCAGGTGACCTTAGCACTGAGGCTCGCCGTCATCACGTCCCTGGTGGGGAGGGGAGCCAACTGGCCTGAATTCCTTATTCTAGACGAGGTCCTAGGCGCTACTGACGATAGGAGGAGGGAGGGCGCAATGGAGCTGTTGAAGAGCTTGAGGCAGCAGTTCCCCCAGATAATAATGATAACGCATCAGGAGGATGTTGCTGGGATGGCGGACGTCGTGGTGAGGGTGGATAACGGGGAGATCGCGAGATGAGCACTATCCTACGGAGATTGTGGGAGTGGAGGCTCAAGAGACCGTATTACAGGGTGTTACTTAATGGAGACCGCGCGAGACGCGTAATACTCACACGCGTCTCCATTCCGGCACCGTGTACGCTGGTAATTCTCCCTTCCCATACTGGGATTTAATATAGAAGCGCCCAACACAGCTATGGACCCGATTCTCTCCCTTCCCATACTGGGATTCCGACCCTCTATTCTCCCTTTCATCATTAATAAGCTTTCTCTTCCGAGATCTTCCTCGAATCACTTCGCTACCATAGGACTTGTATTGAAGTATATAAGGAGCAGCGAGAGCATTGGTAATCCTCCTGCACGGACAGTTACCTCGGCTCGAAGACGGTCCACGCGTCGTAGCAGGGAACCCCCCTCCTGTCATAGGGAAAGTTGACAGGCCTTATCACAATGCCAGGATCGAACCTGGGTTCGAGCTCCACGGCACCGACGGGTATGTGCCTGATAGACAGAATTTTCTCACCAAGCCTGATGAAGAGGGGCTCGAACCCCTCCACCACATCCACTTTCCAAGAAAGTAGTGCTGCGTCCACGTCCACGAACAGGTACTGCATGAGGATCTCCACCTCATCGCGTATCCCGTAGGCCAGGAACGCTATCTCGTTGGAGAGCGGAGAGAGGTAGACGTTCCTGAACGACTTGTAGGGGCCGCTCCTCTCGCTCCTCCCGGTGAGGGGGTCGCCTGGACGGGTCAGGGTTACCCTGTTGCCGATCTGATGGCCCCAGATAGGCCCCAAGTCCCCGCGCACCCTCCAGGATGAGGGGTTCACCTCCACCAGGCGTCCCTCGAGGGGGATCATCAGGCCGTCAGCGTAATTGATGGGGTAGGAGTAGGAGAAGAGCTTGTAGCTCCCCAGGTGGACGTGCTTTATGGGCAGCGGGAGGACCTTCAGGTTCCCCCTCTTGGTCTTGTAGGTGTATGGCCTGACTCCTCAACCGTTACACCCAGCTCCTCGGCCACCCTCATCCTCTGGGCCCTGGCTAGCCTCGAGTCCAGGGGGATGAACCTGAATCTGGGCGCCCTGGAGAGCCGGAGGGTTATGAGGAGAGGCTTGTAAGTGCTCCTCAGGTAATCAAGCATCAGCTCCTTCAGCCTCTCCCTCGCCCTTTCCCTCTCACTCACGCAACCACACCTCGAACTCCTTGATCCTGGCCTCTACCTCCTGGATATCCTCTCTGGTAGCCCTGTCCCCCAGGGAGAATCCGTCCTGGGTGAGAAGGAGATATTTAGGTAGCTCTCCAGGCCTGCTCACCCTTAGAACCCACCCAAGCAGCTTCGTCTCCCCCTTGCCGGCGGACCTCCCCCTCCCCACTAAGTACCTAGATCCGGCAGACTTCCTCAGGGCTGAGAGGAACAGGCCCTCCGCAACCCCGCTCACCGGCCTCTCCCTCGAATACGAGGTGGAAGCCGGGCTCGCCCTGGCAGCTTCCTTCCTCACCCACTTCATAGAGCCAGTATTCCTAACACCAATGGCCGTCCTCGCGCGAGTTCGGGCTGTTGAAGGTGGATCTGAAGAGGGTGGCCGTTGGCGCGGCAACTGTGCTGGTCTGGATGGCCTTGGATGGCGGTTACGTCCTTTACTACCTTGATTTCAAGATGAGTGAGGCGATCTACAGGTTGGGGAGGCCCTGGATCCTCCTCATCGCGCCGATCCCCTTCCTCCTCCTGGCCTCTGGGAGGGTGAGGAGGATCCTTGAGGGAAGGCTGATGCCCCTCGCTGGCCTCGTCCTCTTCATCGCTAGCCTCGTTGCTTGGTCAGCCAATCCAGAGCCCCTACCGGGAATAGAGGTCATGGCGGGCAGGAGCTTCAGGTACATCGCTCCGCAGTTCTTCCTCCTCCTGGCGATCCCTTCACTGGTATTCTCGAGGAACCGTCGAAGCTCCCGCCCTGCCGTCAGGGCCTACCTCTGGACGCTGGCCTTCACCTACATGGGGGCCGGGATGGTGTTCTGGGGGGAGAGGATCATGGACTTCGTCCAGCTCGGTCTGGCCCCACTGCTGATGGAATCGCTCAGCAGAAGGCGCATCCTGAGGGTAATCGCCCTGATACTTATCTCCCAGAGCCTACTAGGCCTCTACACAGCTAGGATGGCTGAAGGCAAGATACCCCTCTACAACTCCTCCTATGAGGAGATAAGGACGTTCGAGTGGTTGGAGAAGCAGAACGTGAGCAACCTCCTCCTGACAGACGGTTACACGGCCATGTTCAACTCCCTCCTCTACGACGGGAGGGTCGCTCCCCTATTCGGATCGTCGGTAAAGCCGGACTACCCAGTAACCCCTAACCCCCAGACCTACAGGTTCCTGAGCCTGGCCTTGGTCTATGGGATAATGGAGTATGGGAGGGAGGACTTCACTTGGTTCGCCCTAGACAGGCTGAACGTTTCCCACATCTATGTTAACAGGAAGAACTTGGAGATCCATCAGAGGGCCTCAAAACCCCTTCTAGTACCTAAGTGGAGCCCTGATGCCTTTCTGATGAACCATTTGAGCTCCGTGGCAGAGATGGTGTGGAGAGATGGTGAGAGCGAGGTCTGGGTTCTAAGGGAGAGGAGGGAGGTGAGCATACCTGGCAACGCTGTGGGCGACTACCTGAGGGTCAGGGGCGTGGTGAGGGGGCTCATGAGGGCGTTGGTCTATGGCCTGCGCGGGGAGCTGGTGGTGGACGGGCCAGTCGAGATAGCCGGCGATGTTATACTCAGGCCGAACGGGGAGACAGTGGCTGTTATACCGGTGAACGCCACCCTGAGGTATGGGGGTGATGAGATAGTCGCCATGGGGAGCAACGCTAGCATTATGATGAGGGCTGCTTCCAGCGGGAACCTGACAGTGAGGTATGAGGATCAGGGGTACGTGAGGAGGTTCTCTGCCCATGACGAGGCTGCTGACTCCCTGATGGTCGTGATATACAAGCTCAACCCATTCAGGACCAGGGTGTGGGTACATAACGGCACCTCCCTCAACTTCACCGTGGACCTCAGGTCTCTTAACGCCTCCGGCGACATGAAGTACCTCAGGACGTGGAGCCATAGGGACTTCGGGAACTGGAGCAGGGTGTGGATCCAGGTGAAGGGGATCAGGAAGGGTAAGATCGTAGACGAGGTGAGCGTGGAGGTCAGGAGGGATGAGGTGGGGCCTAAGAGGGTTCTGGCAGTTAAGAACGCCACCCTCAGCTTCGAATACGCCTGTGGGAACGTGATATCCCTCACTCCCCTCGGGATCAGGAGGAGAGGGGAGGAGTACTTATTCGAGAGCATGTACTACATCTGCGGCTGCTCGGGGGAGGCGGAGGTGACCTATTCGTGGGGACCCATGGTATTAGAGGTAAGGTGCAGAGGGCCTCGCTCCTGATCTACCCGTCCCTGTTCGCTGTCCTATCCCTGGCCAAGGGGGGCTTGTCCTGCGATCATCCCTACTACATCAGATGCGCCCGTGTATTCCCCTACTGCGAGCTGCACCCTGGATATGTGCTCCCCCTAGCTGTGGTGAGCAAGAGCCAGCCATCTCTCGTCCAGAGCTTCTTCCTGGCCTATCAGATCTTGGGCTTCGCCCTCCTAACATATGCCCTCTACAGGAGGGACATCCTGCTGCCGGCATACCTCAACTACCTAGCCTTCAGGGCCCACGCCAACCTCCCGGCCTACACCCTCTCCCTAGCCCTCTTCCTACTCATACCGTGGCTGGCTCCCTTCTTCCATACAGCATTCGCCCCCGCCTCGTTCGATGCCTCCTGGAGGAGGAAGAGATTGGCTCTCCTCAGCCTGTTGCTGGCCCTGGTGGGGGCCCTACCCCTGATCCTCCTGCCCGGGAGGGGAGGGGCCCATGAGATCAGACCCCTGGTTCAGGGTGGGTGGGTCAGGGCCCTGGGGTTCCTGAGCATATCCTCACTGATCCTGATCGCGCTCAGGCTCAGAGGACTTGAGATCCCGGAAAGAGACCTCATATCCTTGGCAGCTTTCTTCTCGATGTTGATGAGCCCCATAGATGTGGCTCGTGGAGTGTAAAGCTGCCTTTTTGATTTGAGCTTTCACATAGAAAAAACGTAGACGAGTTCTTACAATCAGACAGAACCGTTAAGGGCAACAATTATATACAACCATTAGCTAAAATAAATATATGAGACACGTGAACATGACAATTACCATTCCCGAAGACCTGAGGAGAAAGATAAGAGAGATAAAAAACGTGAACTGGAGCGAAGTAGCCAGGAGGGCGTTCGAGGAGGAGATAAAGAAACTGGAGAGGCTGTCCGCCGTCGAAGAAATCGACAGGTTGAGGAGCAGGAGCGAGGGGTGGAGCGGAGCGGATGAGGTGAGAAAGTGGAGAGATTTGCGCTAGACTCTTCTGTAGTCGTCAAGTGGTTCAGCGAGGAGGAGGACACGGATAAAGCTCTCGAAATAAGGGACGCTTACGTGAGGGGCGATATAGAGCTCGTTGTTACACCGCTGCTCTACTGCGAGGTGATGAACGCCCTAAGGTTCAAGCCGGACTTCGACGCCGGGAAGCTAAAGAGGGCTGTGGAGGCTTTGTTCAAGCTCCACATGGATGTTGAAGAAATAGACGAGCGCATCCTTAAGAGGAGCGCGGAAATAGCTTTCGACGGCGGTGTCACGATTTACGATGCCGTTCCCGTAGCTGTGGCTGAGAAGTATAACACCGTCTGTGTTACCGCCGACGAGAGCACTCAGTTCGACAGGCTGAAGGGGAAGTATCCTGTGGAGCTCTTGAGGGAATTTTCGATCGGTTGAATTTGCAGCTCTTCGATTTAAGGTGTCTGGGTATGAGAGAGCGACTCGAATTCACTGCAGTTCTCTTGACTGCTTGCCTGATCGGAGTATCCCTGATGTTCGTTGCCACGCCTCACAAGCCGCACGTGGCTCTGCTGATCGGAACGAGTCCGGTGCGGAGTACCGTCTATGGATTCCTTGACGGTTTAAACGTAGGTTACGAGGTGAATCCCGAAGACGTTGAACTGCCGCCGGAAGTTGTTCACATTGCTAGAGTTGCGCAGAAAACACATCCCGGTAGCGTTCTCGCATACTTCCCGAAAACACGCGAGCTTGCCATTTGTTACAGGCCGTTTTCTTTCAAGACAATAAACTGCGTGGGGTTCGTGGGAAGGGACAGGAATGTGTAGGTTCGGGTGACCAGGTTGCGAGTTCTGTGTAAAAGAATTGTTTCTGAGATTTATTTCAGAGTTTCCTGAGTTCGCAGATCTCGCCAGAGGGTTTTTAAGAAAAAGTTAAAAAAGAGATCGAAGAAGTAAGCTTGGAGATACAGCCATAGGAATTGTAAGTGCATGTATGTTCAACACTCAGACAGTATACAGAGATTCTTCAAAGATGGAGATTTTTTGGTGATTTGATGCCCGAAATTGCATTAGGTAAAACTTAAGTATTACCAAGCTTAATTTATGCGAGTCAAAACATCCTCCAAAGGACAGGTGGTCATACCCAAGGAGATAAGAGATGCCTTGGGAATTAAGCCCGGAAGCATCCTGAATGTCCGCGTGGAAGGTAAGAAAATAATTCTGGAACCTGCTTCTTCTCCACCAGACGTCTTCGTCGAACTCGGTGAGGAATCCGGGAGAATTCTGCGGGAAGCAAGAAAGATTGACGAGGAAGGAATAAAGAGACTGCTGAGGGATCTGGGTGTCGAAGGCGGTAGTTGACAAGGGAGTCTTCGTGGATTACATGGACAGAAAAGCCCCGTACCACGAAGCTGCTAGAGCAATAATCGATTCACTGGGACAGCTGGAAGTTGTTTTGCCTTCGATAACCCTTGCAGAGATCTGCTACGTTTCATCCCAGTAACATCTCGCAAAAGAGTTTTGATAGTAATGGCAAATAAATCTTCAGAGGTGTCGTATATGAGTGAGATAACTGTCAGGCTCAAAATACCAGAGGAGATTTTAAAGCAGGTGGATTGAACAAAGTGGTTGAGAGACTTGAGGGAGAAATCATGCTCGAATACAATCTGAAAAAGCTTCATGGAAGATTGAAGGGCAAGAATCTTGAGAAGCTGCTGGAAGAGGAGGGATAACGGGGTGCTGACACATCCACAGTCCTCCGTATTGTGGGACTGCAAACCTCCCCGCTGGGAATCCTCTCCCTTTGGGACGGGTAGAATGTCGATGTAGAGTTAACCTAAGTCAGAATATGAACTTCTCAGGCTCCATACACCTGTTGTGAATTGAGAGAACGTCAGACCTTATCCTCCTGCCTCCGTAAAGCTCTGCTTCCTTCTTGCCCAAGGCGAGAGCTGCGGCTACCCTTCCAACAGCGTCTCCCTTCAATATACCACTTCCGCTATCTCCAGTAGCCACCACCATATTTTCCACCTTGAAGATCACAGGTGCGCCGTCCAAACTGTTTATCATGTAGAGGCCAGCCCACATGTTGTCTATGCTCACGTCCCTAAACTGTGGGAAGTACTTGACGACAACGGGATAGATGTTGTCGTAGTAGTACCTCTCCTCTGGATCCTCGTTCGTGTCGAACCCTCTCCCAAGATCATCAGCAAATCCCAGCCAGAAGGTTTTATCTCTCTTGTCAGCCCGCACGTAGTGACCGGTCGGGAGAAAGGTGAAAGGCATGATGCCCTCCTCGTTGAAGCCATCTGTATGGAAGAGCTCCTCTAACTCAGGCTTCTTGAGTTTTACTGTGAATATCTGTCTCTTCTTCGGCTTAGATATGCAATCCACGCCTATCCTATCGAGGAGAAGGTGAGACCACCCTCCAGCAGTCACTATGACGTTCTTTGCAGTTATCCTTCCCTTGTTTGTCTCAACCCCAGCTATCCTCTTCTTCTGCCATGTTCTTGGCTCCCGCGGTATACCTAGCTTGAGCTCTGGCTCGAGAAATAGGTTCTCAACGTGAGTGTTGAACTCGAAGCTGCACCCCATCTGAATGAGCTCCTCCTTGTAGAACGAAGCCAGCTTGTCTGCATCTATATAACCACATTTCTTGGCGAGAATACCATAGTCGACATTCTTAGCGCCTAACAGCTCAGCTTCCTCATCTCCATCGAAGTTAACGTTCATCTTGAGCTTTTCTCTCAGCTCGTCACTCCTAAAAACTTTCACCTCTCCCCTTTCCTCGAACCTCTCAACCACAGGCCTGTTTATCTCGAAGAGCCTCTTATCCTGGAGTATGAGATACCCAGCCATCACGATGCCGAGATCCCTGTTGAGATCCCTTTGTACATGAAGGTAGAAGTCCACACTGGATTCCGCCAATGTTCTGTTAACGGGGTTTGTGAATATGACTCTGAAGCCCCCCGCGCTCTTGGCCGTGGCTCCCTGGCCGGCATCTAGGTTTTTGTCCACTACGGCTATCTCAGCGTTCTTGTTTGTCCTTTTTATATGATAAGCCGTGGAGAGTCCGAAGATACCAGCTCCAACGATGAGAAAGTCGTAATCCACCACTGCTATCACCTTCTCTAACCAGATCAAAAATATTAAAAATAATTCATCTAAAGGACTCAAAAACAGATATATGTAGCAGAAGTCGGGATTTCACGAGAGATCAGCTGACGCTCCTTAAGGACAAAAATTTAAGTGATCTAGAGTTCATCAGGAGCTCGTGATCCGGCGATGATACCGGAGAGGATGAACTTCATCCTTCTGCCCAGCTGGGTTCCATCTGTTATGTACGTTGTTGCGGGTTTAACAGCAGTTCTATTCGTCTACGGAATTTATAGAAGATTCAAGGCCTTCGAACTCAGCTTCGGCGATTTAAAAGGGATGCTCTGTGCGGATAAGAGAGGGAGTGTTGGGAGATTTGTTAAGCGCGTCCTAGCCCAGTTGAAGGTGCTGGGGGATCCATCCGGCGGGATACCACATGCCTTGTTTTTCTACGGGATGCTAGTGCTGGCGCTGGGAACGTTCACAGTGTTCTTGGACTCGGACATCCTGGAGCATCTTGGTGCAAGGATCCTTATGGGAGCGTCTTACCTCATCTTTGAGCTGCTGATGGACCTGGCGGGAGCCTTGACTCTGACCGGACTTGTTATCGCTGCCGTCAGAAGGTTCATTTTGAGGCCTGAAAGGCTGAAGACCTCAACAGAGGATGTGATCATTCTCCTTGGGCTTCTCTACGTAGTGTGCTCCGGCTACCTCCTCGAGGCCATCAGGCTGAAGCTAGTTCCAGTGAGCTATGCAGGCTGGTCCTTCTTAGGGGATGTCCTCTCAAGTTTTGTGGATCCCAGGATAGCTAGACTTGTGTACGTGCCGCTTTGGTGGACTCACATCCTAGCCGCCTTCATACTGATGGCGTACATAGGGTTCAGCAAGCTTAACCACATCCTAACAATGGCCCTCAGCGAGATGGTGTCCCCAGATCTTCCGATCCCTGGACTTAGCACTCCCTTCAACCTGCTTGATCTGATGAAGGGGGGAGAGGAGGAGATCAAACAAGGAGTTTACGTCAAGGAGGACCTGAGCCCTCTGAGGAGGTTGAACATAGCAGCCTGTGTGAGCTGCGGGAGATGCCACGAGGTCTGTCCAGCCAGAACTGCTGGGAGATCCCTTTCTCCAAGGGACTTTGTCGGAGATCTCCAGTTCATGTTCATCAGAGGAGAGGAGGATCAGTTGATGGATAGGATGGACGAGGAGGTCGTCTGGAGCTGCACCACATGCGCTGCCTGCACCTGTGTATGTCCAGCCATGGTGAACATCCCAGACATCTTGGTGGACCTGAGAAGAGCTCTGGTTGCTGAGAACAGGATAGACTCCAAGAAGAGGGACCTCCTCTATAATATCTCGACTAAGGGCAACACCATGGGGCTTCCCCAGGTGGAGAGACAAAGATGGCTTTCCGACGTTCTAACTCCTGCTGAGGAGAGAGACTTCGATTACCTCTACTGGATAGGCTGTCAGGCCTCCTATGATCCCAGAACCAAGAAGATCGTGGACGCCATGATAAGGATAATGAGAAAGGCAGGTATAAAGTTCGTGGTCCTAAAGGGAGAAGAGAGATGTTGTGGAGAACCTGTCAGGAAGTTAGGAGAGGAGGGAAGGTTCCAGGAGATCGTTCTGGAGAACATAGAGCTTTTCAAGGCCTATGGTGTCAAAGAGATCGTTGTACACTGCCCACATGGGTACAACACCTTCAAGAACGAATACAGAGAGTTTGGAGCCGAGTTCGAGGTTATATCCCACGTTGAGCTGATACTGAGACTTCTGAAGGAGGGCAGAATAAGAGTGAGAAGGGTCAAGGGAAGGAAGGCAGTCTATCACGATCCGTGCAACCTAGCTAGATACAACGGGATATATGAGGCTCCTAGGGAGGTCCTAAGGATCCTGGGTGTGGAGGTTGTGGAGCCTGAGAGGAGCGGTGTGGACACCTTCTGTTGTGGAGCTGGAGGGGCCAACTACTGGTACGAGGTCAAGGAGGAGAAAGCTATAAGCAAGATAAGGCTCGAGCAGCTGACCTCGAAACACGGGGAGATCTTGACCGCTTGCCCGTTCTGCATGGCGATGCTTGAAGATGCTGCAAGAAGCACAGGGGTAGATGAAAAAGTCAAGGTGATGGATCTAGCGGAGCTCGTTGCTGAGCTCTTGGAATGATTTTTCGCAGAAGTCTCTGAAGAGCATCTCTCCGAGATGAGGGGATGGGTCGGTGAGCTGAGGCAGTTCACAGGTTTTAGTGCCCTGCATCAAACCAGCGTCATGCGGTCGCAGCTGTGCACCGCTATCAAGGACTTTAGCGGCCGAGCCCCAGGGAAGCAGCTCTGATGCACCCCTCCAACTCCGTGAGACCCCATAGCAGAGATTTTTTGTGGAGAGAGTCACCCCTCCTTCATCTCCTTGAGCTGTTTTATCATCTCAGGGACTATCTGATATAGATCTCCTACCACGCCGTAATCGGCTTCCTCGAATATCGGAGCTCCTTTGTCTATGTTCACAGCGACCACGATCTCAGCGTTCCTGAAACCTATCGTGTGTTGTATCTGTCCAGATATCCCTATCGCCATGTACAGCTTTGGAGATACCTGGACTCCAGTCATCCCCACGTGATGGCCTTCAGGAAGCCACTTGAGGTCTGCTGCTATCGGCCTGGAGCATCCCACAGCGGCGTTGAGAAGTCGAGCCAGCTTCTCTATCATCTCGAGATCCTCCTTCCTCTTCAATCCCCTGCCCACGGACACTATCCTCTCAGCCTTTGTCAGGTCTACTGCGCCGAGTTCCTTCTCCTCAACGTTCTTCAGGAGACATCTCTCCTCAACTTCAGGTATCGGAAGGTCTCTCACTTCAGATCTTCTGTTCGAGGACTCCTTCGGCTTGTAAGCCTTCGGCTTTAGGGAGATCACGGCTGGTCTAGCCTTGATCAGTATTCTGGCCACCCCCTTACCTCCGTAAGCCATCCTCTCTATCTCTAGATTTTTGTCTATGCTCGTGCAATCGTTGTAACAGCTTGTCCCGAGTTTGGCCCCAAGCCTAGCTGCTATCTCCTTACCGTTTCTATCGGAGTACATCAGGAAGACGTCCACATCGTTCATTCCTGCTAAAGCGGCCACCAACTTGTCGTTGGATATATCTCCCGGGATCCTGTATATCTCGTCCACGTATCCCTGCGCCCAGCTGGGATCGGGAACCACAGCCGCTATCCTCCTCTCCAGAGCCTCGGCTGCGGAGACGAGCTCCAACAAGGCATCTTTTTTGGGAGGAACGAGCACGACCGTGTTCATGATATCACCTCCCTCACGTGATCTAGGAGCTTCTTGACGGCCTCCTTTGGATCCTCCTCCTCTATTATCACTCCCTTCCTCTCCTTGTAGAATGCCTCTACCCTTTTCACCTCCCTTCTGCCTTGGGCTCCGAGCTCGACTCCCAGATCAGCCGGGGTATACCTCGTCAGTGGTTTCTTGGAGGCTTTTATCACCTGTATGAGTGTTGGTATTCTCGGCTCGTTTATCTCGTTCACAACAGTTACGATCGCTGGAAGAGGAGCTTCTAGGGTCACAGTTTTATCCTCCAGATCTCTTTCGGCTATTATCCTCCCGTCAGCCATCTCGATCCTCTTCACGAATGTTATCACGGGAAGGCCCAGGAGTTCAGCCACCATAGGACCGACAGCACAGTTGTACTCATCGTTGGAACCCTCCCCAAACAAAATCAAGTCGTAATTCCCCTTTTTGTAGACCTCAGCTATTAGCTTGGCGGTGTCCAGAGGATCGAGCTCTGAGTTGGTGTTCACCACGCAGGCAGCGTCAGCCCCCATGGCCACAGCCTCCTTCATCACCTTCTCGTCAGCAGGCGTCTTAGAGGATACCGTAACCACCATGACGGTCCCTCCATGCTTCTCTTTTATTCTGACCGCCTCTTCAAGCGCGTTTCTGTCTATAGTGCTCAGTTTTATCGGTACATCCTCTATTATCAGGGACCTCGTCTCCTTATCGACTCTGATCTCCATCTCATCGAGAACCTGCTTAACGCAGACCAAGATGCTAGGCAAACTATCACCGAAACCCTCCCACCTGAGATTAAAAATTAAACATTTCCCAGCAGGAAGTAAGCTGCTGATGATGCGAGTGGCACTGTGATGTTGTCCTCCACACCGTAGAGCTCCGACAGCGAGGTGACCATGGTGACGATCAGCGAGTTCAGAGGCGATGTTATGAGACACATTGAGAGAAAGAGGATAGCGGAGGCGATCAAAGTCCCCTCTAAGGTCCCCTTAGAGTGAGGAATCCTCCTGTATCCAAAAGCATGACCGAAGAGGGGCGAAAGCCCGTCGAACATGACCATGGCCATCACACCGGCCACAAAGCTACCTCCGAAGATCAGATAGGAGGTTCCTATTCCCACAGTCCCTGAGAGAAGTCCCAGCCATCCAGCTCTCTTCTCATAGTCCCTTTCCACGGTTTTGATCAGAGAATCTATGCTCAAAAGGATCCTCTCGACAGGCCTAGCCAGCTCGATCTCCATGATTTTTCTCCTGAGATCTTCAACGATG
The DNA here is from genome assembly GCA_027491735.1 of Thermoproteota archaeon. Classification (GTDB taxonomy): domain Archaea; phylum Korarchaeota; class Korarchaeia; order Korarchaeales; family Korarchaeaceae; genus Methanodesulfokora. The sequence goes on from JAOZGP010000004.1 coordinate 18,298, forward strand.
CGGGGAATACCCCTCACCCTCACAGAGTAGATCCAGGTCACGACAGCTATTATAAATAAATAAACTATGTTTAGGTCTAACCAGTTCGGGAGGAGGGCCCTGAGCTCGTAGGGGAGAAAGAGGAGCACCGAGAGGATTATGTGAAGGATCTTTCTCCTGAGCTCTGATTCAGGTATTCTCTTCAGCATTCATCCCACCATATGCCAGGATAGCTCGAAGTACCTCTTGGCCATGAGGACCAGATCCCTGTCCCTTATCTCCAGAGCATAAGGATTTCTGGATGTGGGCGTCAGGGGTCCAAAGACCATGAACACCACGTCGGTGTTCACTATTATCAAGGATATTGGGAACGGGACCCTCCAGATCTTAGCGCTTATTCTAACGTTCCTCTCCCTCAGAGCTCTGAGGTTTCTCTCTGTTATGACAGCTCTGATGGACATCCCCTTGGATGCAGTCGCTATGGCTTCTATAAGATCCGGATCATCATGACTGAGCATGAGACATACATCCTTCCTGGACGATTTTATGGATGATTTTATCGCCCTGAGAGCGACTTGTTTGGAGTAGCTGTATGAGAGTTTGGAAGTCGTTATTCCCGTGGACCTCGCAGCCTCTATGTCCGAGTTAACTGTCTCCTTCAGCTTTTCTAGCTTCTCAACAGCCTCTCTTTGGAGCCTTTCCACGACCTCCTCTATGGGGTTCGCCCTGAAGATGGCCGGCCTACTTCCCACCGAGTACATCCATCCCCTCTTCATCAACTCCGAGGAGCTCGTGTACACCTTCGGGTAAGGGATTCCTGTAAGCTCGCTGAGGTTCTTGGCAGACATATCTCCGAATATGAGGAGTGAGAGGTATATCAGAGCTTGGTATTCCGTCAGGCCCATCTCCTTCAGCATGTCGAAGGACCTGAGCTCCTTCAGGTTCAGCCTGCTCATACACAAATACCTCTTACTAGTTAAGGTAAAAAAGGTATAAATATCTCGTCGTCGACCTAACTGGTGAAGATGTTTGCTGTGGAGGCCAGAGGGCTCACCAAGAGATTCGGTGAGTTCACTGCTGTAGATCACATAGATCTACTGGTTGAAAGTGGCAGGATCTTCGGCCTGTTGGGACCAAACGGTGCGGGAAAGACCACGACTATAAGGATGATAACCGGCCTTCTGAAGCCCACCGAGGGTTACGTGAGGGTTTACGGAATGGACGTCCTGAAGAATAGAAGGAGCGTCCTCAGGATGATTGGTTATATGCCTCAGAGGTCCAGTCTGTACGACGATCTGACAGTTGAGGAGAACCTATACCTCTACACCATGCTGTACGACTTCTCTAGACAGGAGGCCAAAAGACGAACTGAGGAACTCTTAAAGGAGTTTTTTCTGGACAAATTCAGGGACAGACTCGTCGGAAACTTGAGCGGCGGTATGAAGAGGAGGCTAGCACTAGCCATCACGCTGGTTCACGATCCAAAGCTACTGATACTTGATGAGCCCACTGTGGGGGTTGATCCACCTCTGAGAAGACAGTTCTGGGAGAGGTTCAGGCAACTCGTGAGCAAGGGGAAGACCATACTGGTCACCACCCACTACATGGATGAGGCAGAGAACTGCGATGAGATAGCCCTCATTTCGCACGGGAGGATGATAGCGAGCGGAACTCCGGAGGCAATAAAAAGGAGGGCCTTCGGAGGGGAGCTGATCGAGGTTCTCTTGGATAGAGAACCTCCATGCGATCCTCCTGAATTTGCAAAAATAATCTCCGTAAACGGGAGGAAGGTCAGATTGTTGGTGGATGATTATGGAGGAAGATCGGCGCAGCTCATGGACTTCCTAAGGGAGAGGGGGTTTAAAATCCTTGAGATGAGACCTGTCAGGGTCAGTTTGGAGGACGCCTTCATAAGGCTCATGGGGGAGAGGAGTTGAGGCTCATAGCGATAATAGATAAGGAGCTCAAGCAGCTGATAAGGGATCCAAAGACCATAGTAATGGTTCTGCTGATGCCTATCTTCCTGACAATACTGTTCGGCTATGGATACAGCGGCAGGTCGAAGTTTCCCGTGGCCATCCTGAATGAGGACCGAGGAGGCTGTGGATATGAGCTCGTGAGGAAGCTCATTAACTCAGAAGACTTTGACGTGGAATATTATGTGAGAACCTTCGATGAGGGAGTTGAGCTCGTCAAGGAAGGAGATGTTTATGCCACATTGGTCATACCAAGCGATTTCACCGAATGCCTGCTCGTCGGGAAGTCCACCTACGTGCAGGTCATCTACGATGCAAGCAGTCCGACGGTCGCCCAGAGCATAATGCAGCTCGTTGGGGTGATAGTGCTCAAGTATCAGGAATGGGCCTCCTCGAGGTTCGGAACGTTCAGCATAAAGCCAACTTTTTACTCTGTGTACGGTCCTACAGTCACAAGAATAGAGAACTTCATGCCGCCTCTCATGGGAACTCTCCTCCAGCTCGTCCCAACGAGTTTGATCTCCGTGTCGATATGCAGAGAGAGGGAAAGGGGTACCTTCGAGCAGTTTATCATGACGCCGGTATCCCACTTCGAGGTGATACTGGGGAAATTTGTTGCCTACTTCGTGGCCACGATCTCCGACGCCGTGCTCACAATAGCTACTGCTGCGATACTGTTCAACGTGCAGTTCAGGGGAAGTCTGCTCGCTATACTGCTCCTGTCCTCGATATTTCTGGCTAGCTCACTCGCTCTCGGGTTGCTCCTCTCGGTGCTGTCGAAAAACCAGCTTCAGGCCTACCAAGCGAGCATATTTGTGTTCGTGCCGGCCATGCTGTTCTCGGGGATGTTCGTCCCGGTGAGGCTCCTCTCCAATGTCGCCGAGGTCATCGCCTATGCCATGCCTATATACTACTATATAGATGCATATAAGGCTGTTGCCATGAAGGGCCTTCCGCTGTCAGTGGTCACGAGCGACGTAGTGGTGATCGTTGCTTTCACCGCTGCGTTCTTCCTCGCCTCCATGCGCATGCTGAAGTTGCGGGTGGAGTGAGATGCTGGAGCATCCTCACGACAGGTGCCTTGTCTTTGCCCTCGCCATCCTTATTCTAGCCACTCTATCGATGAGCATCCTGTCCTCTACTGCTGAACCCCAGTCTCAGAACATGCCGGTAGTGCAGCAGCCTCCATACTATTTAGTCACGTCCGCTGAATCCGGGAATCAGTCGAGACCTGTCATAAGCCTCAAGCTCGAGGTGACCAGGATACCGGTGGAGGAGGAGAGGGACCTACCCGTGGTAGTCCAGAACATGGGGAACGCCACCGCTGAGAAAGCGATCTTGGACTTCTACCCGGGAGCGATGATGGTGATGGAGAGCGACAGCAGGTTCGTTGTGAAGAACCTCACGCCGGGAGATGCTAAGGTCGTGAAGCTCAAGGTCAGGATATCCAAGTACGCCACTGGACCGGTGAAGCTATGGGTGAGGATGATGTACTGGGACAAGAACGGAACGTTTTACACCGATTACGTTCAACTTTCGGTTGAGCCGATAATCCCGGGCTCTCCAAACATTCTTCTAGTCCCCTCGGACCAGGTAGTTGTTCCAGACAAGATAAACATCCTCAACTTCTCTGTGGTGAATTACGGAGGAGATGCAGACAACGTGACCGTGAAGCTTGTCGTTCCATCACAGGTGGGGGCCATAATAGGACCGAACACCGAGTTCGCAGGAGAGGTGAAGAGAGGAGAGAGAGAAAACCTTTCCATACAGGTGTACGTGTTTCCAGGAGTCTATGGCGCGCTTGAGGTGGAGGCCTACATAAGCTACAGGGACTTCAGGGGAGTTCCTGACACCTCGGTCCAGACCTTTGGATACAGGGTGAGGGGATCGGCCAGGATAGCTGTGAGCACCTATTACACAAATCCAACACCGGTCTTTCCTGGTGATAGGTACGTGAGGCTTGTTGTCGTGATCAACAACATCGGAGATTACGTGGCGAGGGACGTCTGGGTCAATCTCTCCCTCCCGAAGGGCATGAAACCATCCTTTGCCGGATCATGCGCCATCAAGGTTCCGGTGTTGCCAACCGATAAACCAGTTGAGCTGACGTACAGGATAGACCTGTCGGACAGGCTCGCTCCTGGAATATATAGGATGAAGGTCATGACAGACAAGGCAGGTAACTCGTCATTCTACATCACAGTGGACGAGAAGGCCGGGTTTACTGTTGAGGGAATTTTCTTGAGCAAGAGACCGACCCCTGGGCTTAGAGGTGAGAAGATCAGGATAGCCGTGAGGAATTTGGGAAACGCCACCGCCAAGAGTGTTAAGGTCGATCTGATGAGTCCCTTCATATCAGGAACGACCAGTGTGATGCTCGGCGACATTCCCGGTGGAGCGGAGGAGTTTCCGGTTATGGAGGTGGACATATCCAAGTACGCTCCTCAGGGAAACCTGACCTTGGAGTTTCACATAGAGTGGAACCAAGACGGAAGACAACTCAGCGAGGTTGTAAGAAAACAAATAGTGGTGGAGAGGGAGGAAGGAGATTTTATTCCCATGCTTTTGATGGCCTGTCTTGTGGTCGTGCTCCTGATTACGTACAAGCACCCCATTGGAAGGAGGATCCTGAAGTCCATCAGAGGGAGCTCAGGATGATCTCCCCGCCGGAGAGTTTGATCTTTATGATGTTCCCTTTTATGCTGCAAGACCTCACCACGACTCCAGACCTTAAGGAGGAGGTGGAGAATCCATAGAAAGGACCTGCAGACACCGTTACCGAGACCATCGAGGAGTTCACGCTTATCGCGATATCCCCTGCGGATGTGAACCTCAGCACGAACCCCCCACTGACTGCTCCTGCTCTGCTGTCGAAGGCCAAGGTGTCTATGGCTGAGGACACCTCACCAGCAATCACTGAGGCCTCTGAGTCCAGGAGAGAGATCTCATAGGGAGCTCCTTGAATTATGATGTAAGAGAACGTCAGTGAGATAAGCAGAAGGGCTGCGGAGGATATCACCCTGTTCACGCTGGGATCCCTCCTGAGAGTATGGGGAAAGCCACCGCCGCAAAGGCGATCTCCCCCAATCCGCTCACCAGGTTGCCCGTCCTCAAGCTCCCAAGAAAGAGTGAATAGGTCAACACATTTGCGAACATGAGAGATTCCAGTGAAGTCAAGGAGGAGCAGTAGGAAGCAAGCCTCGGTATTGAGACCAGGGTTGCATGTAGTATCCTCACCACGAGAGCCATCATGACCACCAAGATAAGGCCTGCCAGGGATCTGATCCTCCTCTCGTGAAGCTCCTCCTTGGTCGATGACCTGATCCAGCTCGAGAGGTTCAGAATCGATCTGTGAGCATCCTCTGGATCTGATCCAAGCTTGGTCAAGTACCTCAAAAGCTCTAGGACTATTGAGACTCTGGTTCCCTCGAGAAGCCTCTCCAGTTTAAGGGCCCTCTCTGTGGAAAATGATCCCCCGGATGTGAAGAACTCAGAACTCGCAATCTCCAGATCATCCAGTCCGGACATCATCCTGCGAACCTTCCTTCTCTCGTCAAGAAGGATGGGAAGGTAAGCCAACGCTGAAGACATGAAAAGAGATGCGCTCAGCGAGGAATAGCTGTTCAGAACGCTGGAGATCGCCAGATAAAGTGGAACTGCTGCTAACATCAGCAGAGCAGATGTCAAGATCGGTTTTCTCCCAATGCGGAAGGGAGGATCTGACGACACAAGCGGGATCGACACCAGACAGACCGTCAATCCAGTGAGCGAGAACATGGAGCTTGTTGAGATGTCAATCTCACCGCTCAAGCTTCCAGATATCATGAGAGCGTACACCACTGTCATGGGGAGTATCATCGCTGTTATGCTTGTCAAGGTCGCTAGGGAAGCTATCCTGGATAAAGAATCTCTCTTCTCCCTGAACAGGTCCTCCAGGAGCTCCCTGAACCTAGCAGATAGAACGTCCTCTCCTGCGGACCTTAAACCACCTACCACACGAGCGATCAAGGACATAGATCTTCTGAACTCTCCAGGGACCATCTGTAGGGAGGATGATCCTAGGTATCTCAGGGACCTACCCAAGTTCTCCAAAAAGGTCATCCCGCTGGACCTGCCTCCTAGCTCCAAGGACATCCCGACGGGAAGACCCGCCGATATGGAAGCCCAGATAACTCCCACCGTCAGCCAGTTCAGCTTATTCCTTCTGAAAACCCCCAAGGATCTCATGGTACTCCCTCTCGATTCTGCTCTCATCGACATATTCTCTCTCAGCTATTCTTGAGAAGATGTCCGACCGATCGAGGGAGAGACCCTCCCTCAGGGAAAACACCCTCACCAAGCCCTCCTCTCTCGGTTCAGTCACCTCGACAACCTTCCTCCTTCCGTTAACTCTCTTCATCAGAACTATCGCTAGTAGATCAGTTATCGATGTTGGATTGACGTTTAAGGGAAATGAGGTAAGTCTCTTCACAGCATCATCACATGAGATAGCGTGAAACGTCGTCAGAGCTGTTCCCCGAGCCTTATGTACTGGAAGAGCATCCTCGTTTCCCTGCCACGAGCTTCTCCGAGGATTATGTAGTTGGGTCTCATCCTCAGGACATCCCTCAGCAGGTCTTCCAACGTGGGTCTTGATCCAGGCTCTCCTCCTTGCCTCACGAGAACTCTCGTGAAGTTCCTCACACCCACGAGGGAGATCTCCGCTGAGTCCTCTATCAGGACAACCTTTCTGTTTGCAGGTATTTCGTTGAGGAGGGAGGTGAGGAGAGTCGTCTTTCCTGCCCCAGTCTCCCCGACTATCAACCCGGACATCCCATGCTTAACCATCAACTCCAGATAGGCAGCTTCCTCAGTTTGAAGTAACCCTTCGGATACCAGATCCTTCAGCGAGGGAGATCTCACGAACTTCCTCATGGATATGGAAGCTCCTCCTGCTCCATCAGGATTCAACAGTATGTGCACCCTTATAGGTGTCCCCTTCACCTTGATCACCCCCTCGACCCTTGGATTGGACATGTTCAGTTGTTTTCTCATCCTCTCAGCCAGTTTGAAGGCAAGCTCCTCGGAGAGCTCCCTGTTTAGGGTCAGATTTGTTGGATACCACTCACCACTCAAGTTCACGTAAAGTCTGCACCCTCCTGATATTCCGTAGGATATGTCCTCGACGTCAGGATCCATGATTAGTGGGTGCAGCTCCCTGAGCCCGAGGAGATCCCTGCTGACGTAGTAGGAGAAGATCTCTGCGGTCTGCTCATCAGTGAACTTCGAGGAGATTTCTGTTATGACTCTGTTAATGGCTTTCTCCAGCGGCATCCTCTCCAGATATCTCACGGTTTTCCTCAAAACCTCCCTTAATAGGTCTTCTGGAGGTCTTTCCGGCTCAAAGACCTCGTAAATTCCTCTGGAGATCTTTCTGCTTATCCACATACTGATCCTCCTCGAGTTCCTGGGAGGCAGATATCGCAGGCTCATGAGAGGCCTTCTGGAGAGTGGGATCAGAACATCACCTCCAGATCTTCTACGGCCATCCTCCTTCTCTCCTCGACGCTTGGCCTTAATCTTCTCCTGCCTACCAGCAGAGTCGGTAGAAGGAGAAGGGATATAACAGGTGATTGTGGATACAACAGGTTTACCTTATTCAAGAGCTCTGGGTACATGAGCGTTGGAATTAGAGGTGCCGCCACATGGCCATGAGCACGACCATGAGCTCGGATTTCCTCCTACCGATCCCCACGATGACGGGCATGGACAACATGGCCACGTCATCCACTAGGATGATCGTGCTCTGACAGGTCAAGATCGACTGGAGAGCTGTTGAGGCAAAATAAAAAAGGAGAGCAGATCCCTTAGTCCTTCGGAACCGCACCAAGGCCGAGGCTATGATCTCCACGATGAAGAGAGGTACTTTAACTGTTAAAAATGAGCTCCACTCCATGGGAATCCCTTCTAACAATTAGATGTGTTCTCTCAGTGATCAGCCCCCTGACACATATTTTCACGTTTGCGAAGAGGACCAGTGCGGTTCTTCCGTTGGCGTTCGTGGAAACCACCCCGGCTGTCGAGGAGTTGTACAGGACACCCAAACTCCTGTACCCCAGATCTGTGATGAACACCAGGGATGTGCCGTTTCCGGCAATGTCCTCAACTCTTGGTAGATCTAGCATCGCCGTTTGCTCGCTTCCGACCCCCTCCTTGTATGTTTCAGTTACCATATCGGCGATCTCGACTACTGATTCCGTCAAGGTGGCCAGATCTAATTGAGCCCTCTCCTCCTCGAGATGGAAGTACCATGAGGGGATCACCACGGTTATGGACAGCAGACCCACGAGCATCAGCGCTAGCTCTGAGAGAGCAACGTCCATGCTAGACCCTCTCGTATATCAAGGTCGTGAAGATCATCCAGACCACGGCCAAATATCCTTCCAGGAAGAGGATCTCAGGAGCTAAGGTCTCCATGTTCACCATTGCCACAACAGTCTTGATCATGAGCAGAGCCAGGAGGATCAATATGTTCAGTGTTGGGAGCACTGAAACGAGATTTCTAGCCCTCATGGGCTCACCGTGTAGGTTGCAGTCACGCCACTTGGCCCACTGACCATTATGTTAGCAGGACCGGTGTTCAGGTTCAGCTCCACCGCCGGGGTTCTTATCTCAAGCATCGAGTTCGGAGCGAACTCACCGGTAGAGCCATGAAGTATCACAGATGTCGGCATCACAGATTCTCTGCTGCCATCGCCTCTTTTCACGTTGACCATCCACATGGACGCATTGCCCACGGGTATCGGAGAGTTGCCCGTGTTCTGCACCATCACATCGGTTAGCTTACCTCCGTTCACGGTGACGCCAACTATCTTCACCACGGTCTTCGGAAGAACTCCTGCCGCTGTTCCAGTCATTTCAGCGGCTTTTCCCTGAGCCCAGAAGTAGAGTCCCGCTACCAAGGTCAGGCCGACCAAGATCAGACCTATCTCCACAAAAACTGCCTTCAATCCCATCCCCAGCTTAAGAAGAGGAAAGAGGACCTTGTTCTGTAAGGTCAGGAAAATTTTGAGAGAGATTGTGTGAAACTATCGCTCATCCAGTCTGACAAATTCATTCCCTCGTCTGCCCTTTCTAAGAAGCGATCTTATCCTCTCGAGCAGTCCTCTGCCCTCGGTCACCAGCACAATCCTCTCGTTGCTCTCGACGTCTGACCCCCTTATCACTTCCAGAGCGGTCTTGAGCCTCTCAACACCTATATCAGAAGCTGTCGGTCCGAGTCTGTGTAGATAGTTGGCTATCTTCATTATATCGGAGGCCTCATCGCTCTCAGGATGCTCCAGCAGAAGAGGAACTCCTCTTCTGTAACACTCCGCGAACAAATCGCTTCTCCTCACTGTGAAGATCCTTCCACCCCTGGACAGCATGACCTCCGCCCTCTCGACCTCGTCGTAGTGGTCGACGAACTTGTTTATCACAAGAGCCCTCACATCCGTGTCGGTTAGAGCGGTGAGGTTGACGAGCCTCTCGCAGTTCTCCATGCTGGACTCGTTGGGCTCCACTACGGGAACGAAATGATCACTTGAGGACAGTATCATCAGGTAGTCCAGGAGAGAGGAGAGGCCTCCGGACCCTGGGGAGTCTATCACCACCAACCCATACCTCCTCAGCTTCTTCACCAGATTGGAAAATCTTTCGGTGCACTTTCTGAGCTTCTCAGCTGGAGCCTCTCCCTTCTCATTCCTGACTCCGCCTGGCACAAAGAAGAAGTCCTCAACACCGAGGAATCTGCTTTCATAGGCTATGGACAGAGGATCGTCCACATCTCCTTCCATGTAGTCCTTTACCGACTTCATCTCGCCCCTGAGGATCAGGGGAAGATACTTCTTGTTCCAGAGGTGTACAGCGCTCTGCCTTCCCATATCCATGCTTATGAAGAATACTCTGATCCCTTTCTCCGCCAGGGCTAGGGCCACGTTGAAGCTCACCGTCGTCTTACCTGTTCCTCCACCCTGAAGGCCGAAGGCTATGGATAGCTCATGGTGAGTAGATCGCATGAGCCTCGCACCCCCTAGGACCTAGGACGTCTATCGAGAAGTAACTTCCTGAAATTCGTCGAAAGTTCAGCTTCAGAGTGGTTCCCGGGGTGAGTAGCTTTCCATCAGGTAGGTCAGCTGTGAAGGACACTGAGGTTCCGTTTATCCAGAGGTTCCAGTCCTTCATGTGAAAGACGATGGACCTTGGACCTACCACGGTGATACACACCCTCCCGTCCGGATTGAAGCAGGTTATTCTTACCCTTGGAGACTCCTCCTGCACCAGAAAGGGAGCCGTCTTCAGGCTCATGGGAAGCAGTACGGTGAACATCAGGGCTAGGGAGGTCGCTGTTAAGGCGATCACCGTAAGGACTCTGTTCATCCTCCCACCTCCACCAACGTCCTCGGAGGGTTGAGAACCACAACTCCATGGACCTCCGTTCTTGATCCGTCTGGAAGGATCACTTCTTGGTCCACGGATATCGGGTTGAGGAAAAAGCCTCCTCTGCAGAGGTTCACATCCGTCATCTGACCTGATCCCTCCGCCACCTTCCTCGGACCTGAGCGCAGCGTCCACCTGATGGGCTTACCCCCGCTCACCGAAGCATGGACTTCGCACTTTGAGACCTCCAACATCATCTCGGGCGTGTTGGATGTATTGGAGACCAGCACCTCCGAGGAGGCTGTGCACATCTCTCCCCCATGAGAGAGCATCACCTCCACCATGATTGATCCCGGGGTGTTTGGAGCTTGAATCTCGATCTCACGCACTCCTTTCAGACTTACAGGAATCTCCTCATTTACCAGACCTGAGATCATCACGATCCCTCTTGAGTTGAGGGGAAGGCCGTCCTTGCTTGTGCTCACCAGGTGTATCTTGAGGACTTCTCCCATCTTGACGAGGTCCGACTGAGGAACGACCTCACAGTACATCCCCCTTCCCTCAGGACTGAAGGTAAGGACCAGGCTTCGTTCAGTTCTCCTTCCAAAGGTGCTTTTCCACACAACGCTGCCGTTCCACACCTGAGTGATCCTTATGTACGCGTCTCTGTCCCCGCTCACAGCGCTGTAGAACCCGGACAACTTCTCACAGGGACTTTCGTGCTTGAGAGCTGATTCCTCGAGCAGATCCTCCACTCCCATGGCCATCACCCTGACCGGGATCAAATCGGCGCTCCGGTGGTCGTTCACGCTAACCATCAGGGAGGTCGAGAGGAGCATTATTGCTATAACGGAGCTAAGGGCCAGAACATCATCCAAAGATATCACCCCCGCCCAAAACCCCGAACTCCTTCAGTTCAGACACCTCGATTCTCCACGGCTCGTTCAGATTGACCCCACTCAACACCTCGGAAACTTTTCCATCACTGAGAAGATACAGCTCACCACCTCTGAGCAGGAGCTGGACAATTCTTCCGTCGACCTCCGAGGTGTTGGTCTTCCCGCCCCACGACACCTTCAACAGAGCTCCCTCTCTCTCCATCAAGAGGTCGGAGATAGATGCCGTTCCGTTCCCTGATAAGACGAGCAGAACCTCCCCCAATGGAGAGAAATCTGTTTTACACAGGAGTCTTCCTCTATAAAACCATCTGAAAACCTTTCTTTTATCCACAGATCCCAAGCGAACCACGACCTTCAGTGGGGACCCCACATACGTGTACATTACCTCCTCCTCGGTGAAGGGTACTGGCTCGGTTTTGGCCACAACATCCCACCTTCCGTTCGAGTAGTTGTACACAATCACGCTCAACTTTCTATGGCTTCCAAACAGGCACTCAGCTCCCATGGAGCTGAGACCATCTATCTCCTGCGGACCTTCTCTCGAGATCGTCTGGTAAATCCTGTACATCAGCCCGCGATTCTTCTCTTCAAACTTCGAAGACGCCTGGAGCAGAGGAAGAAGTTGTAGGAGCATGAAAACCATTAGAGATATGGAGAAAAGGTACACCAGCGCGTCCCTCAAGCGACCACCTCACGTGTATCCCTCCAACCTCCCTTCAGCTTTGTTTCCATAGAGGTCTTCAGCCACAGCAATCCAGACATGGTGCCCTCCGCCGAGAACCATGTGAGAGAGCCAGACGTAGTGTTTCTTCCCACTCCAAGAAGCCATAAGTTTGCTGTCCTGATATATCACGAGGTGAACGACCCAGTTTTGTCTCCCGAGATCGTCCAAGTAGGAGACTGCCCTAGCCTTTATGTACCACCTGTTCCTCTGAGAGCTGTAGTAGAGGCAGAGGCTCACTTCTATCGATTTCCTGTTTCTTTTGCCGTTCTTCACAGTGAAAATTGCTGATGCCGATTTGTTGTTGTCGGATGTATCGAAGACCTTCAGGAGGAGCTTGTACGTACCTGTTTTGTCGGCCCTTATTGAGAGCTCATCATTATACTGCTCTCCTTCGATCTTCTTACTCAATAGAAAGGATGTAGCACTGCCATTCACCAAAATGAGCTCAACTCTGCTCAGATTAACTGTCGAGCTGGCGCTGATTCGAACCAAGAAGTTTGTTCCCGGCGCACCGGATTCAGGAGTCACCTGGACATCGGCTCTCATGAGGCTCGGAAGAACCTGGAGCTCGGCTGTTCTAGTGAAGGTTTTGCCGTAGGAATCAATCACCTCGAGCTTGAGAACGTAGTTTCCCACGTCCGGAGGGCTGAGAGCTTCAGAGAAAGAGAACTCCCTTGTGTGAAGATCTTCAAAGAGCGTCCGATTCAAAGGACTCATGCTCAGCCTGACGGAGAGAAACTTATCGTTTGCGGCCAATCCTCTGACGCTCAACACCGAGATCTCGCCCAGATGTATCACTTCGGGATTGAGAGAGAGCTCGAGGCTCACTGAAGTCGCAGCCACGATATCGTCCCTGCATGTAGTTGAGTTCACGCTGGAAAGACAGCTTCTGACCGTATAGTTCCCGACTCGATGGACGTTCATGTATTTGGACGTCGAGGCGTTTATGAAACCCTCCCCGAGCCAAAACCCTATGGCTGTTTGTTTGGGACCACCTGTAAGAAAGCTTCTGAGCTTCAGTTTCGATCCACTACAGAGATCGAGTCCTATCGCCCTGTATCTCACCTCAAACCCCGACAAGCTCCTTAGATAGACGACTCTCGGAGAGACGTTCGTCTTCAGGATCAGGCATGCGGATCTTCGAACGGAATCCTCCCTGATCACCAAGAAGGAGTCCCCACTTCTGAGCGTTATGGTGTGGCCTCTATAGAGCGCTAAGATTCCCGATCTGTTCACATCGCTCAGCACCAGATCCAAGTGTTGCGGGGAGTACTTCAGCGTCTTGACAACCCTAACGAACTCCGACTGGAGATCTTCGTACCCGCTTGGGTGAAAACGCCGAGCTTCGCTAATCCACAGCGTGGAGAAAATTAGAACGAGGGCGATCACCAACACATACAGAGCTCTCATCAGAAGGATCAAGCTGGAAAAGATATTTCAAGGCCTGATATCCAACAAGTTTTCAGAGAACTTTCGGTTCTCGGGAAAACTTTTATTTCTGACCCATCAGGGAAGAGAAGGTGATTGTTTGGACGAAGCAAGGCTTCCAAGAGGTTTCAGGGACTTCCCTCCGGAGATCATGATACTCAGAAAGGAGGTCATGAACAGGATAGAGAACCTCTTTCAGAGGTATGGGTTTGACCCGATGGAAACCACATCAATAGAGCTCTGGGAGACTGTTAAGGGAAAACTGGGCCATGAAGCTGAGAACAAGCTCATGTTCGTCTTCCCGGACTTCTTCAGCAAGGAGTGGTTGGCCCTCAGGTACGATCTCACGATGTCGCTGGCCAGGTATGTCGCCACCCACCAGGACATCCCCCTTCCGTTCAAGAGGTATCAGATAGGAAGGGTGTGGAGGCATGAGGAGCCGCAGAGAGGGAGATACAGAGAGTTCTGGCAATGCGATGCTGACACAGTCGGATCAGGTCATCCAGAGGCTGATGCCGAGCTTATACTGTTGATAGCCGATGTCATGGACATGTTCGGTTTGCGGAGGTTCACTGTCAAGCTTAACGACAGAGGCCTGCTGGCAGCGATATTCGAGAGAGAGCTTGATGTGAGGAATCCCCTCCCTGTGTATCGGGCAATAGACAAGCTCGATAAGATAGGTTGGCAGGAAGTTAGAAGAGAGCTCGAGGCCCTAGGAATGAGCGAGAGCATGGTTGACAGGATAGGTGAGCTCATATCCTCCTCAGGAAGTGAGGATGTTCTGGACATCTTGCGGAGGAGGTTCGGCTCTGAGCAGATCGAGGAGGCTGCTGCGAGGCTTGAGGAGATATTATCCATCGTGAACGATGATAGGGTCAGAATAGACCTGAGCCTGGTCAGGGGCCTCGATTACTACACGGGTCCGATCTTCGAGCTTGCCATAGAGAGACCGAGGATCGGAAGCCTGGCGGGTGGGGGGAGGTACGACAAGCTCGTAGGTAAGTATGGTGGCAGGGACGTGCCTGCTACTGGTGTGAGCATAGGGGTTGAGAGGCTCATAGACGCCTGTCTTGAGCTGGGAATCCTTGAGCTAAGCAAGAGATCTCTGAGCGACGTCTACGTCGTATCTGTAGGAGAGAGCTCAAGACCTTATGCCTGGAGGGTGGCCTCTGTCCTGAGGAAAGGTGGTCTGAACGTCTCCGTAGATCTCATGAGGAGAAGTCACTTGATGCAGAGGAAGCATGCCAAAAAGCTTGGTGTGAGGATTCTGGCATTCGTTGGGATCAAGGAAATGTCCTCAGAGAGCGTGTCGCTCTACGATACTGAGACCTCGGAGAGGATTGTGTGCTCCTTCAGTGAGGTTGTGGATGAGGTGAGGAAGATGGTGAGGAGGTGATCGCCCTGAGAATAAAGATATCCGAGGATGTGAGACCTCTCGAAGTTTTTCTAGCATATGCCACGGCGTCCGGGGTCGTCGTTGATGGGAGAGGAGAGGATATGGAGAGCTACATCAAGAAAACTGTCTTGAGCCTACAGGAGAGGTTCTCGCCTCTGAGGAGGGTAGGAGAGGATCCAACTGCGAGGGCCTTGAGAAAGTTCTACTGGAGGATCGGGATAGATCCCACCAAGATTAGGCCCAGCAGTGAGGCTCTGGTTAGGAGGATCGTTGGAAAGGGTGCCTTTCCTAGGATAAACAACGTGGTCGATGCCATAAACCTTGCAAGCGCTGAAACACTGGTTCCCATAGGTCTCTACGACATCGACAAGGTCGAGGGCGATGTACAGATGAGAAGGGCTAGGGAGGGGGAGGTCTTCATTCCGATAGGAGGAAAGGAGATTTCTCTCGCTGGAGGAGAGCCTGTACTCGCTGATTCCCAGAAGATTATGTTCCTGTATCCGTACAGGGACTCAGAGCTGACCAAGGTTGATGAGAGCACCAAAGAGGTGCTCATAGTTGGAGCAGGGGTTCCAGGCATTGAGAGACCTCTTGTTAGGAGGGCTGTTAACCTGTCCATTGAGCTCTTGGAGAGGTTTTGCTCTGGAAGACGAAACTCCGAGACTATAGAGGTTGGGTGATCCTCTTCAGGGCCTCAACTATATCCTCCAGACTCACTCCCACCAGGACACACCTCCTCAGCGAGCTCTTGACGATCTCCTCCACATCGGTCACCTTCTTCCCGATGAGCTCCCTCTCCAGCTTGTCTATAGATCCCTCAGGGAATGCAAAGAAGTCTCCAGAGATCTTAACTTTCTTTATCACTCCCCTCTCAGTCGAGCATGAGATAATGAGGGTCTTCTCCCTGCGGATGATGAGCTCCCTCAAGGCCCCATCTCACCTCACCTCATCTCACCTCACCTCATCTCATCTCATTCCACTTCTCCGAGCCGTATTTCCTCTCGAGCTCTGAGGTAAGGTTTAGCTCGTCTTCTGTGGGATTTGATGGAACCAGCTCTTCACCTAGAGCCCTGGAGAATCCTTTTATAGCAGCGCTCAATACCTCATCGAAGGACACCTCCCTTCCGAGCTGCTCGCTCACGGTCGTCACTCTCCCCCTCACCGAGCTCACACCTTTTTCCAATAACTTCTCTGTCGGAGGTGTTAGCAGCTCCTGCATGAGCTCAAGATCTGTGTTGTAGAGGATGGTTCCGTGCTGAAGTATGAACCCACGCCTCCTCGTCTGAGCACTTCCTGAGATCTTTCTGCCGGAGACAATCACGTCATTTATGGGTACAAAGGAGGCCTCCAGACCAAGCTCCTCGAGAGTCAATACGACCCCAAGGCATATCCTCCTGAAGCTTTTCTCCACCTCCTCACCTGGGATTTCGGGAACAACGATTGAGTAGGTAAGCTCGCCCTTCTCGTCGTGTAGAACTGCTCCTCCTCCCGTTGGCCTTCTAACCACATCTATTCCTAAGGAGAGGGCTTTTCGCAGATTAACAGCTTTTTCAATGCTTTGAAAATATCCTATGGTGATGGCTGTCGGAGAGAACCTATAGAACCTGATCGCTGGCTCCGATCTTCCCAATGAAATCAGCTCGAGAAGAGCCTCATCCAAAGCCATGTTGAACTTAGCATCTCCGCTGACAAGAAGCAACCTCATCAGCGAGACCTCTCCTGAAACCGTTTAAAGTTGTTGGGACCTCTTTTGTCGATGGAGTTGAGCAGAGCGTATAAGGCGATAATCCTGCTCGGAACCGTGAGCCTCTTCGCTGACATGACGTATGAGGGGGGCAGAAGCATAATACCTGGATTTTTGAGGTCTTTGGGCGCTTCCTACACGGATGTAGGACTCATCGTGGGATCATCCGAGTTCCTTGGATATGCCACCAGGTTGCCCGCTGGATTGCTCGCGGATCTGACCGGAAGCTACTGGACGGCCACCCTGGTGGGATATGTAATCAACATGCTTTCAGTACCTTTGCTAGCTGTAGTTCCCTCTCTCAGTTGGGCTGCAATCCTCATAATATCTGAGAGACTGGGAAAAGCCCTGAGATCTCCGGCTAGAGACGTCATTCTCAGTGCAGCTACGGAGGAGATTGGAACAGGAAGGGCCTTTGGATTGCATGAGTTGATGGATCAGATAGGCGCTCTCTTAGGACCTGTCGTGGTGGCTTTAGCACTCCTCATTGGAAGATCGATCAGATGGGCCTTCTCGTTTCTACTCCTTCCAGCAACAGTTGCGATTCTCATGGTCTTGATGGCTTACCTTCTGCTGAAGGATCACGTGATGAAGCTGCCTCGAGGAAGAAGCTCCCTGGAGGGAATCAGGTCACTTCCCACAAAGTTTTGGATCTACGTGGCCGCCGTTGCAGTAAGCACAGCAGGCTTTCTGCACTACGCCCTGATAGCCTACAGGATGCAGGAACTTGTTGATGAGTGGACGGTGGCCCTCAGCTTCGGGGCAGCCATGGGGATCGATGCCGTTGCGGCAGTCTCCCTCGGACTCATGTACGACAGATGTGGATTGTCGATCTTTCCCCTGGTGTTTGTGTTGAACACCGCTCCTGCTCTGCTGGCGATAACCAAAAGCCCCTACACGCTCGTGGCAGCTGTGTTGTGGTTTGGAGTTGGTATGGGAGCTCAGGAATCGATATATAGATCGGTGATAGCTGATCTATCGCCTTTAGAGCTGAGAGGAACTGCTTATGGCGTATTCAACCTGGCCTACGGTGTTGCTTGGGTTATCGGAGGTGGTTTAATGGGTCTTCTTTATGATATGGGAATGCCCGAGCTTGTCGCGGTCATGTCGGGAGCTCTGCAGACGATCGCCATTCTCCTCCTCAAACGGTCGACAGTAGAATGATACTGGACAGAGCTCGTTGCAGCTCCCACAGGAGGAGCATCTGGAGGGGTCTATTTTGGGAGGTCTTGATGGTATTATCGCATCACAGTAATCTGAACAGAGTCCACATCCAGCGCAGAAGTTTGATCTGGCTATCAAGCCGAAGAGACCGGGAGGAACATTTCCGTCGAAGGAGACTCCATCCTCCTCCACGATCAGAACTCCTGCATCATGAAGTATCCTGTTGCCCTCCACCCTTCCAATCGAAGGAGCTAGTCTGAGGACCTTGTCCTTGAGGAAAGGATCAGCTCTCACCTTCCCATCCCCGATCTCGACTCTCTGCCGATACCTCTCATAGGTAGAGGCTCCAAACAGATGTCTATATCTCCTCGGCGTGTTGACCCACCTCCAGAGTCCGTACTTCACCCATCCATCTCCGTACCCCATCTTATCCGCGTAGCTCCTGAGCCATGACTCCCACTTTCCCCAGAGATCGGGATGTAGCTCCTTTATCCTCTCGTAATCGGCCAGCCTGGAAGCAGGGCAGAGGTAGCATCCGGTCCTCTCAAATCCATGGATGTAGAGTTCGTTTACTTTGAGCCTTCTCATCATCACGTAAAGCCAGATGGCGAAAGCAGACCAGTCGTTTATCGGGGAAGCCGATGTGATCCCTGGCATCCACCTGTTCCTCCAGATCCATCCTCTTCTTCCCCTGCTAAAGGACTCATACCGTCTCTGACCGACGAGGGTCATCAAGGTGATTCCCTTGAGGACCTTGTAGGACGGTCCTAGCTTGATCACCTTGCAACACCACCTGTAGTCCCTGGCCGGAGGACCGAAGTCCTCCAAGCACCTCCAGAACGAGTTCCCTGCATCGGCTACTACATCAGCGCCAATCTCGTCGACCAATCTCAGAGTCTCAGGCATCTCTATCCCGGTGTCGTTGAAGAAGACCAGGAAATCACGCTCGCTTCTCCTCGCTAGGTCCAGCAATGTGGTGCTGTCCTTTCCTCCTGAAAAGGAGACCACGATTTTTCCATATTTCCTGCCGAGCTTGTTTATCAGAAGGGCAGCTCTGGACGCCTTTATGATCATCTCCTCCTCGTTTGCTCTCAGCATCTTCGAGGTGCTGTGTCTGACGTCGATCGACCTGAACCCTTCCCTTCTGAACACACGTGTGATCACGTATCTGCCACCTACCTCCGCAGCCATAGCCTCCAGATCATTCACTAGAACGTATTTTGAGGAGGGCTCGATGTCGAGCTCGACCCCCTTCTCGACGCAATCGCATCTCACCACGTCCATGCGGTGTTGAAGCCTCAGTGCTCCGACCTCCCTTGGTTTGAAGATCCATCTCAGGGAGAATATGTCGTAGAAGAGATAGCCGAGGATCGCTCCGTCGGCTATCACCTCATGGCATAGATCCATGTAGGGGGCCTTCCCAAAGAGGACGACCTCATCCCCATTTGGAAGAAGGTCCTCGTAGGATCCAATGCCGTAA
Organism: Thermoproteota archaeon; assembly: GCA_027491735.1. GTDB lineage: Archaea > Korarchaeota > Korarchaeia > Korarchaeales > Korarchaeaceae > Methanodesulfokora. Next base: position 37,485 of record JAOZGP010000004.1, read on the forward strand.
TCTCTTTCCAAGACCTCTCTGAGTAGTTTCAGGTCAGCCTCGAATGTTATCCTCGGATCGCTGGTCCTGGCCAGTGGTATCTTCAAGGGCTGACTCCCACAGATCCCGCAGGTCCTCCCCACAAGTGGGACGTTGCAGTTCGGACACCATCTGAGCAAGTTCATCAGCCCGTTGAGATCACAGGATCGATCACTTTGAGGCCGGTAACGTCTATAAGTCCTCTGCAGGTTACCCTGAGCTTCGGTATGACAGGTAGTGTTATGAAGGATAACACGGAGAAGGGATCCTCGAAGTTGGACTTTATGAATCTAGCTGCCCTCCTAAGCTCGGAGCTCCTTTCAGCAACAATTTCAGCTTTTTCAACGGACATTATTCCAAGCAAAGGGAGCTGAAGTTCTGCAAGCACTCTCCCACAGGAAACGACCGCCTGTCCTCCATGCAACTTCCTCACAACCTCGATGGCCTTCTCCATGTCCTGAAAGTTGTCTCCCACCACCACCAGGTTGTGGCTGTCGTGCGAGACTGTCGATGCCAGAGCACCGTTCCTTATTCCGAAACCTCTCACAAAGGCCTTTCCAACAGATCCCACGCCGCTGTGTCTCTCGATCACACACACCTGAAGCACGTCCTTCTCTGGATCTGGGAGCACGATTCCTTTCCTCACCTTAAGTTCCTCCTCTCCGGATCCTGTGAGAAGAGATCCCTCATCTGCCTCTATAACTCTGACCCTGACCCTATCAGCGTCCGTTCTCACCCTCAGATCGAGCTTCTTGGGGATCCTCACGGTGTTCAACAGACTCTGCTCGTATTTCCTCCTAGGGATCTCTAGCACCCTGCCGCCTCTGACAACTAATCGACCACCTACGATCGTGTGAACCACCTTCACCTTCTCCAAGTTTTTGAGGACGACCACGTCCGCCTTCTTGCCGGGAGCAAGACTTCCAAGATCATGGAGCCTGAACCTCTCAGCCACGTTTATAGTCGCCATCTGAATGGCCTGTATTGGATCGGCTCCCATCTCGATGGCCAGACGTATGTTGTGGTCCACGTGACCTTTCTCGAGAAGATCCTCAGCTGACCTGTCGTCACAGCAAAGAAGGCACCTCCTCGTGTCCATTCCTCTGCTAAGGACCACTGGAAGGATTTTTCTCATGTCCTGGGAGGCCGATCCCTCCCGAAGCATCACATACATTCCTAGCCTGAGTTTCTCCAAGACCTCATCAGGGCAGGTCGATTCATGATCCGACTGAGGACCCTTCAGCATGTACTTACAGAGGTCCTTTCCTGAGAGAAGAGGGGCGTGACCGTCAACCACCCCCCAGATTCTCATGGCCATGTGGACCTTGCTCAGAAGCCTCCCATCTCCCCCTATCAGGCCATGATAGTTCATCACCTCAGCAAGTCCAACGACCATCTCCTCGTCTCGGTAGCTCAGAATGTCCTCCTCATCAATTCTCGCACCAGATACGTCCAGTTCTTCGACAGCCGGAACGCAACTTGGGATCAGAACAAATATCCTCAGAGGAGAGGGAGTCCTGAGGAACAAATCCACACCTCTCTTTCCCGCCACGTTTGCTGACTCATGAGGATCTATGAAGACCGAGGTCGTTCCTCTTAGGAGGACAACCCTCGAGAACTCCTCAGGTGATAGCTTGCTGCTCTCTATGTGGATGTGAGCGTCCATGAAGCCAGGAGATATATACATCTCCGTTACATTGATCTCCTCGCCGGAAAGATCTTTGAGATCCCCTATACACACAATCCGCCCATCTTTTATGGCTACATCCGCTGTGAAGATGTCTCTGGCGTGGACATCTATTACAAACCCATCCCTGAGTATCAGATCAACCCTGTCGGGCACGTGGAGAATGTCGATATCAAAAATAAAAACTCAGTCCGAGGCCACCGTTTCTCTCCACATGCGCCTAGCCAGATTGCCGTCGTACTTGAATGTGTTTATCAGCTCCTTGGCCTCGTCCCTCCTGGATTGATGCTCCTCTAAGAACTTCTCCACCTTCTCTATCAGCATGTCCTTCAGCTCTCCTGTGAGGAGGGAGCCCGATCTGTAGGCCTCTCTTATCTCCTCTATCCTGGCATCATCAGGTTCAAAGAACATGTAAAGCCACTGAAAAGACACGTCTATGTCTGGATTACCGCCCAGTTTCCTGTGGAGCTCCACCGTGGGTTGACCGCCGGAGAAGGCATACTTGTAGATCTTCTCCTTGATGGTCTTGGGGGGATCATTCAGATATATCGCTGTCTCCGGTCTGGAGGAGCTCATCTTCCCTTGAAATCCAGTGAGGGGCGGAATGAACTTGCTGTGTATGGCTGCAGCCTTGTAGAACCCAAGACCCTCAGCAATGTCCCTCTGAACTCTCCAGTAGGGATCCTGGTCTATAGCTGCAGGTATGAGGCATCTCCTTCTCTCGAAGAGGGTTGGAACTATCTGCACAGCAGGGAAGAAGATCATCCCTATGTTGGTCGAGGTGTTGAAGCCGAACACTGCCCTCACGGTGCTGAAGTTCACCTTCTTCGCTACCTTTATGGCCGCCTCGTACATGTGTCCCATGTACTCCGTGTCCTGAAATATGAAGGTCCTGTCGGGATCGAAACCAACAGCTATTATGTCCAGAGCATTCTCGTATGACCACTTCTTTGTCTCCATAAGAGACAGCCTCCTCTTCTTCTCTAAGAACTTCTCATCATCTGTTAGTTGAATGTAAACGTTTACCTTGAACCTTTCCTGAAGCCACTTGGTGAAGTAAAAGGGAATTATATGTCCTATGTGCATCGGGCCGCTTGGCCCCCTACCGGTGTAGAGGAAAAATCCTCCACCCTTCTCATAGTCCTCCAAGACCTTATCCAGATCCCTGTGGGAGAAGAATATCCCCCTCCTCAGCATGTAGTGGCTTTCCCCCGCTAGTCTCTCTAGGCGCTCTATCAGGGAGCGATCAAACTTCTGTGTTCCAAACTCTTCTATCAACCTGTCATAATCTACTCTCCCCTCGACTTCCCAGGGAGTCACGCTTCCTTCAGCAGCTCTCTCGCCACCAAAGTAGATCCCCCATGAGATCACCTTCCCTCGACTTCCCAGCTTTCTTAAAAAATTGATGATCTTTCCCGCTCTCGAGAACCTGGACTCCGAATCGATGTTTCACTCATTCAGACGAAGGTTCTTATATCTATAAACCGATCTCGTCAGCGTCATGAACTCGCTTCTGATCCTCTCGATTCTGATAGTGGTTATGCTTCTCCTCATGATGAGAAGAGCGAATATAGGAGCATCGATTATTGTTGTTGCCCTGACCCTGGGGGTCATGACCTTACCTCCTGGAGATCTAGCGAGGTCCGCTGAAAACACACTTACGTCCTGGGATCTGTACAGACTGATCATCCTCGTCTCCTTGGCCATAGCCTTGAGTCGAGCGATGAAGCTCAACGGAATGCTTGAGATCATAACCGATGCATTCAGCTCACTGAATCCGCAGATATCCATGTACGCCATACCCATGCTCATAGGACTGGTTCCGATGCCTGGAGGAGCTATGGTATCAGCATTGATGACCAAAGAAGTCTTCTCTAAGGAGAGGATCAGTTGGGATCTGGCCACTTTCATAAACTACTGGTTCAGGCATGTGTGGATACCCATCTGGCCCCTTTATCAGGGCCTTATCTTCTCCATGATCATATTTGAGGTCGGAGCTCCTGAGCTGGTCTCAGTTGGTTGGAGCATAACCCTGGGAGCCGTGATGGCTGGGCTGCTGGTCTCGGCTTGGAAGGTCGGGCGCCTCAGGTTTGGAGAGATCAGGCTGAGGGAATTCCTGTTTCTGTGGCCTATAATTCTCTTAGCTGCGATGATACTCATCCTACACCTGAAACTGGAGCTGGCCCTTGCCTTGACTCTGATAGCGGTTGTGATCGCCAGAAGGCCTGAGAACTGGAGAAAAATTCTAAGGGACTCGCTCGACCCGACAGTTGTGCTCCTTATGGTGGGAGTCATGCTTTTCAAGGGATTCTCCTGCGCTTCCAACTTTCCCAGGCTATTCTACTCTCAGATGACGTCCATGGGAGTCGATATGAGGTTAGTCTCCTTCATCCTCCCGTTAACGATAGGCCTTCTCACAGGAGCTGAGATTAACTTCGCCTCCATAGCTTTCCCCATGCTCGTGAGCTATGTGGGGGTAGGGAGCTCCTTCGTTGGTAGCAGGTACTTGATCGCCATGGCTGGAGGTATGTTGGGTGTCCTCCTCTCCCCGATGCACCTCTGCCTGATTCTGACGTCCAAGGTCTACGGAGTTCACGTTACGGATGCCTACAGGTATTTAATACCGTCCTCCGTGATCATGGCATCTATCGTTCTGCTGTTTTATCTTCTGTAGGATCGTCTCGATATCTCCCTGGCCAGCTCAAGCACCCTTCTAGCCATCGACTTGTCGGCACCGATATAGCTCACTTGAACAGTACACACTACCAAACGAGCGAACGACCTCCGAATATTGCTCTCTGTGATTTTTCTCAGCTCGCCAGTTAGTTCGGTATCAGTTCTATGTACACCGTACTGCGATGATGCTCACCCTACACCTGAAATGTAGATCCCCTTCCCTCACCACAACAGGCACAGGCTGAGCTCTTCTAGCTCATCGCCCAGTTCAAGCTTGATCTCTATGATACTTCGCCCATCCAAGGGCCTGGATCTCCCTTCACCACAATCAAGACGCTAGCTCCAAGTATAGGTACCTTCTAGAATGTCCAGAGCAGCCACATCCCTGATAGGAACTCCCCTCCAGTCCTTTCAATAAATTTGTCCACTACTTTTTACTCTGGGTTTATGTTAAATGGATGTAAAACGCTGAAGATCAGTCCCCAAACACCATCACGGGCTTCAACATCTCATCATCCAGTCTGAGGTTGCCCAGTCCGGGTCCTTCTGGAGGTCTCCTGCGTCCGTTCATGCAGGGAGATCCGCCCTCGACAACTACATCTCTCACAAGGGACAGATCGGAGTCCAAATCAGTGGTCACTATGTTCTTCACACCCGCAGCCAGGTGGACAGCCGCTGCTATTGACACTCCTCCCTCCATCATACATCCCACCATGTTGGGAACTCCAGCGGCTTCGCAGATTGAGGCTATCTTCATGGCCTTTAGCAGGCCGCCTGACTTGACAAGTTTTATGTTTACGTAGTCAGCTGCCCTCATCTCCACGACCCTGAGGGCGTTCCTCGGCGAGCGGACGCTTTCATCAGCCATCACAGGTATCGGGGAGGCAGCTCTGACCTCGGCCAATCCCTCCAGATCGAACCACTTAACCGGCTGCTCCGCCAGTTCTACATCGTACCTGTACATCTCGTTGAGGCACCTCACGGCCTGCTTGACGGACCATCCCTGGTTGGCATCCACCCTTATCCTGATGTCCGATCCCACAGCGTCCCTCACCGAGCTGACCCTCTCGATGTCCTCAACTGAATCGACTCCCACCTTGAGCTTCAGGATTTTAAAGCCGTTCTCCACATACCTGACAGCATCCTTAGCAATTTCATCTGGCTTTTTTATTCCTATGGTTATGTCCGTCTCTACCTCATCCCTGTATCCTCCGAGCATCCTCCACAAAGGCAATCCACTTTTCCTGCACATCAGATCGAGAATCGCCATCTCCAGAGCAAGCTTCGCGCCTGAGTTGCCCAAGGTGATGCGATCCATCGTCTCCTCCACGATCCCAATCCTCGAGACCTCAAGTCCTATGAGCGAAGGGGCCAGCTCTGCTACAGCAGCTTCCATAGTTTTGGTGCTTTCACCGACTATCCTCATCGCCGGAGAGGTCTCTCCCAGTCCAAAGTTTTCCTCCTCATCGAATACCTTAACGATCAAATCCGTGCTGGAAACAGATGTCCCAAGGGATATCGTGAATGGTTCCTTGTACTCCAGATATGCTTCATAGACCTCTATCCTCCTTACCACCATGAGGATCACAAGGAACACCCGTCGGGTTGCTTAGGAGCTTTTCTAATCCATCTATACGCTATATGTATCTAGCTATATAGTTGGAAGGAGAAATCACTTTATATGAGGTTCTGGGAATAAATATCTGGGGATCACATGGACAACGATGGAATTGAGGTCCCCAAGCTGATTTCATCTATAAGAAAAGTTGTAGGTAATGGTATCGTTAGGTCAACTATAAGAAAGCTTGGTCAGAAGAACCTTGAAAGGTTGCTGGGGATCTATGCTGGAGTTGATGAACCTGAGAGCATAAAGGAAAGAGTGCTCTCCTTTTTATTGTCTGAGGTTCTTCAGAAGGCAGCCTCCCGCTTCGGTGCTAGAGAGGAAGATCTCAAGCGCAGCCTTAAGGATCCCTACATGAGAAAGGGCATAGCCAACATACTTACGGGGATAGCTGAGTACGGGATAACAAGGCCTCAGAGGCTTCATGCTCCCTTCATGATAGTATGGGACTTCACCAAGCAATGCAATCTCAGGTGCAAGCACTGCTATGCCAACGCCACGAGATCGCCAGCTCCAGATGAACTCATCCTTGAAGAGAAATTCGAGGTCCTCAGGCAGCTTGATGAGGCTGGCGTTGCGGCTCTATCGTTCTCTGGAGGAGAACCACTCATAAATAGGGATTTCTGGCCTGTAGCTAAGAAGGCAGCTGATCTCGGGATGTACGTCAGCATTGCCACCAATGGAACTCTGATAACTGAGGACGTCGCTAGGAGGCTCAGGGAGATAGGAGTCAGATATGTGGAGGTCAGCCTGGACTCTCCGATACCTGAAGAACACGACGAGTTCCGGGGGATAAGGGGGGCCTGGAACATGGCTGTAAGGGGGATAAAGAACGCCAAGGCTGTTGGGCTGGAGGTCGGAATAGCTACCACAGTCACGAAGATGAACTACGACAGGATGCCGGAGATGGTATCTCTGGCCAGGAAACTTGGGGTTGACAGGTTCATAGCCTTCAATTTCATCCCGACCGGCAGAGGAAGGGAGATCATCGATCTGGATCTCTCGCCTAAGGAGAGGACAGAGCTTCTTGAGTATTTTTACCAAGAGCTAGTTAAGGGAGGTTTACAGGTTTTCTCCACCGCTCCGTTCTATGCAGTGGTCTCAATGAAGCACCTCGATGATGGAGGTAAGCTCGCTCCAACACACTTCGCCGAGCTTCAAGTCCCTGAGAAGTACATGTCTGCAGGCTTTGCTCTAGCTGAGTTTCTCGGAGGATGTGGTGCTGGGAGGATATACTGCTCGATAGAGCACAATGGAGACATACAGCCCTGCGTCTTCCTGCCGATAAAAGTGGGCAATGTTCTTGAAGATGGATTCCTCAATGTATGGCAAAACAACGAGGTTCTCCTCAAGCTGAGGGATAGAGACAACTACGCCGGGAGCTTCTGCCCCTATCGATATATATGCGGCGGGTGTAGAGCCAGAGCATACGCATATTTTGGAGATATAACTGCTCTGGATCCGAGTTGTGAGTTCAACGAGGATTTGTGGGAGGAGATCATCCGAGAAGTCCAAAGAGTTGAGGCTCGATGAGGACTCTCCGGATCCTTCTCATATCCCCCCCAACGGATTCCGCTATAAAGAGGACGTTAGGTGTTTCAGGCCCTCCTTTAGGATTAGCTTACCTGGCCTCCGTCGTGAGGGAGGAGGGCCACGAGGTCCGCATAGCCGACTCCTTAACTGAGGATTACACGTTTGACGACCTGAGGAAGGTCATAAAAAGCTACTACCCAGACGTTGTGGGGATCACGGCCACGACCTCAATGATACCAGATGCCTACACTGCGGCCGCCATCACCAAGGAGATCGATCCGGAGATCACCGTGATCATGGGGGGTCCACATGTGACGTTTGTCCCTGACCTCACATTCCAGGAATGTCCTCACGTAGACGTGATAGTTCGAGGGGAGGGGGAGGAGGTTCTTAGGCATCTGCTCATGGTGCTTCAGGGCAGAAAGGATCTCAAGGAGGTCAGGGGAATAAGTTACCTGAAGGATGGTGTCGTCAGACATAATCCTCCCATGCCCCTGATAGATGACCTGGACAGCATACCGATACCTGCCTACGATCTGCTGCCCATGGATAAGTACAGGGTTGGAAGACTCAGGTTCGGAGTTATAATGACGTCGAGAGGGTGTCCCTTTCAGTGCATATTTTGCTCATCCTCCCTCCTTTTCGGAAAGACATGGAGAGGACACAGCCCGAGGAGAGTTCTTCAGGAGATAAGGATCCTATATGACGACTTCAAGGCCAGAGAGATAGAGTTCCTGGACGACACTTTCACCCTCAACAGGAGGAGAGCCAGAGAGATAACTGATAAGATCGCTGAGGAAGGGTTGGACATCTCCTGGTCCGCCTCCTCCAGGGTGAACACATTCGACGCGGAGACAGGAAGGTGCATGAGAAGAGCGGGATGTCATACGGTGTACTTCGGAATAGAATCCGGATCTCAGAGAACCCTGGATTTCATAGGCAAGGGAATAACTCTGCAGCAGGCAATTGATGCGGTCAGGACAGCTAAAAAAGTAAAGCTCAGCCCTCTGGGATCTTTCATAATAGGGTTTCCCCACGAGACCAAGGAGGACGTGAAGAGAACGATTTCCTTCTCTAAAAGGGTTGGAGTTGATATGGCCCAGTTCACAGTGGCCACTCCCTATCCAGGAACAAAGCTCTGGGACTTGGCTCTGAGGAAGAACCTCCTCCTCACGAGGAACTGGAGAAAGTTCACCACACTGAATGTGGTGATGAGGAGCTTCCACCTCACTGCCAGACAGATACAGAGGTTTCTGGGATGGGCTTACATCTCATTTTACCTGAGGCCAAAGATAGTGTTGACGGACATCGTGAAAAACAAGGGATTCATACTGAAGAAGGCCTTGCCAGCGGCCATATCCTACCTTCTCCGAAGAAGCGACTAGAGCACATACCTGGCCGAGTACATCAGGTGCATGTTGATCGTTGCTTCGTGGAGAGCTAACCAGTCTGAATAGCTCATCCTCCACTCAACGGCCCCGACGAGATCCTCCACCTGCTTCGATGTCTTGGCTCCCGGGATCGGAACCACTGCAGGGCTGCTCATGAGGAGCCAGTTCAGGGCCACCTGAACAGGCTTTTTGTTGTACTTCTCGCCAACTTCCTTGAGAACTTTGACCACATCCCACACCTTTTTGTAGTTCTCCGGATGAAAAACAGGGTCGTTTGACCTCACGTCCTCGAAGAGGTGATGTCCTGGAGGATATTTTCCAGTGAGTGCCCCTTTAGCAATCGGGCTCCAAGCCTGCACGGTCATGCAATGTTTCTCAGCGTAAGGTACGAGCTCAGCCTCTGCCCACCTCTCGACCAGATTGTACCTCACCTGCAGGACCTCGACATCCGCTTTAGAGAGATAGCTCCTGAAGCTCTCGACGAGCTCGACAGGATGATCGCTCAACCCCAAGCACCTAACCTTACCCATGTTCACCAGGCTCTCCATGGCCCTCGCGTATTCCTTGAGCGGAAAGTTGTGCCAGCAAGGAGGCCAGTGAGCGAGAAGTACGTCTACGCAGTCCAATCCAAGGTTTCTTAAGGACTTCTCCACAGATGCAGGAACATCAAGCTTGTTCAGAAACTCGCCAGGTACCTTGGTGGATATCACCACATCATCTCCGTCGACTCCCGCCTCTCTGAGCGCTTCCCCGAGCAACCTCTCACTGGTCCCCATTCCATAGACCATGGCTGTGTCAAAGAAGTTTATCCCAAGATCTAGAGCCCGTGATACCACTTTCGAGGCCATCTCCTTGGAGGGCGTTCCCCAAGCATCACTGAACTGCCACGTTCCCAGCCCTATTCTCGATATCCTGAGATTAGTTCTCCCGAGCCTCAGGTACTCCAATCTCTGTCCCCGCCAAGTGGACAGGCCGCTTCCTTAAATTCCTATATTACATTGAATCCAAAGGCCTCGAGGATCCTCCTCATCCTGTCGAACTCCCTGAGAAACCTCCTGCCCTTCTCTGTTACTTGATAGACCTTTGAGTCTCCCTTGGAGATCTCCTCTATGAGATCCCTCTCCTTGAGATCGCTTAGATATCTGTTCAGGCGATCCCACGATAAGTTTGCTCTTTGAAGGACCCTAGTTGGGCAGGCATTACCCTCCTCCGCTATCGCCCGTAGCATGTCCGCGTATATCGCCAGCCTAGATCTGTAGGGCAGCGAGATCACCTCACAGACAGAAGTATCAGGACTAAGCCAGAGGTTCTGAGAAGCTCACCGAGGAGTTGAAGCTGGAAAGCCGGTATCATGGGAAAAGCATGTCCTAGGGACATCAGAGCAAATCCCAGAAGTGCTGTCAACGTCCTTCTGCTCTTCCCCTTGGAGTAGGCAATGAACAGGTTCATCACTATGTATATCAACAGGAAGAGACATATCAGGTTGGACGTGATCATCATGCATGCGATAAGGAGGAGGGGTGAAGCAAGCACTTCCCGGCGCATGTATCCAAGAGCAAGAGATGTGTAAGCAAGCACCTCAGAGACCGCCAGGACCAAGCTGGCCCCCTCCAGGAGGGAGACTACAAATCCGGATTCAAGAACTTTGGGATATCTCGTCAGCAGGAGAGCCATAGATGAACCCAGAAAGTACGTCAGGGACCCTGCGCCAAGCAGCAGAAAGGCTATGTTCAGGTGTAAAAATACCTTCTCCTTACTGAGGTTATAGAACCTCACAGCCCTGTAACCTATGAAGAAGGCCACGATCGTCTGGATCGGATACAGCGGGAGCTCTGATCTTATGAGATGAAGGAGAAGCACCACACCACCCCATCTTATTCATAAACCCTAGAGATTATTTAGCTTTATGAACGATTCGTATTTGAGTTCAGCCTACATACTTAAAATTGCGTCTCTTGTCCTCCAGCTCTCGTGAGAACGCTATAACAGGTCGCCATACTCTTCAAATATCTCTGAGGCAAGTTCCTATACAATTATACTGTCCGAGGATCCCTCTACAGATGGACTCAGATAGTCTTCTAACTTGAGGGTTTGTTCGGACATGGTCGCTGGATCTCAAGGACGACATAACGGTCCTTGATCTATCTCAGTCAGCAAATCCTATATCTCTATTGCATTAGTTTGCCGAGAGAAGCAAGAGCAGATTGGCATATAGGACGAAAATTTGAGAAGAACGAGAAGGCTCTCTAAATTCCCTTTATTAGCCTCTCTAACTACTATACAAACCCTCTTGTGATAGTCGCTAGGCCTACCAGCAATCATCTCTATCTCTCTTTGCTCCCCATCATCAGTAACAGATAGTAGCTCAACTAAGGTCTCTAGAAGAGCTCTCTTCAGCCCCCTCTCATGATTCTTCTAAGCTGCTCGATGCTAAACTGTCAATAAAGACGCCCGTCATCGGTTGCGACTTCTGACGCGCGATTTGCTCAGGAGGAGAACTTTTTAGGGAGTGTGGCCTTTTCTGAAAGGAGCCATGTTGCCCGAAGAATTTATGCTACCTGACTACACTAGAAGCATAGCTTGTGTAGCCCCCACGATCTCGTGGCTTCTTGGATCGAAGGCGCTGGAGGATAGACCCATTCTCGAGGAGCTCAACTACGACGTGGACAGGGTTGTCTTGTTTCTCCTTGATGCTGCTGGCGATCTGATCGAGCCTTTACCGTTCATGCGCAGGTATGTGGATTTGACCTCGACTTTTCCCTCAACGACTGCCACAGCCCTTACGACCCTCTCCACCGGACTCCATCCGGGCGAGCATGGATGTCTGGGCTTCTCCATGTACTTCAAGGAGTTCGGAGTCGTTGGTAACATGATAAAGCTTCACCCAGCCTATGTAAGCGGCTCTGATGGATTGATAAGCATGGGTCTTAGGCCTGAAAGCTTTGGAAAAACAATATTTGAGTTGATAGATGGAAAAGCTATCTACCTTGCTGACAGAAAGATACAGGGAAGTGGTTTGTCCAAGCTAACACTCAGGGGGTCTGAGGGAAGATCATGCATAAGCCTGATCGATCTGCTGGTGTCCCTCCGAAGGGAGGTGGAGGAAGGGGATGCTCAGCTCATCTATGTCTACTGGGGATCTCTGGATACCGTGGGTCACATGAGGGGGCCCTACTCCGAGAACTTCAGGGAGGAGTTTAGACAGGTGGTGAAGCTCTTCCAGGAAGTTTTTCTTGATAGAATGAGGGGCTCTAGAAGGACTCTCATCTTGTTCCTGGGCGATCACGGGATGTGTGACGTGAGGAACCGGATCGTGACAAACGAGAGAAAGGACATCCTGGAATCTCTGAGAATGCCCCCCACCGGAGATCTAAGGGCATCCTACCTGTACACCGATGAAGTGGATAGGGTGAGGTCCTTGATGAGGGAGCTTGGAATGTATGTTCTCGAGAGAGGAGAAGCGATCAGATCAGGTCTCTTCGGTCGGTTTACCGAGCAACACGAGAGCAGGGTCGGAGACCTTGTGGTAGTCCCACCGAACGGACTGGGGATGTGGCACGACTTCAGAAGAGACGGAAGGAGGGGGGAGTATCCAGTCGGAGGACATGGAGGTCTTCACAGGAGAGAGATCAGAATAAGGTTGTGTTACGGGACCGTGGATGAGATGAGGGGTGGGGATCATTCCACCTGAACCACGTCGGCGTTTACCAGAAGCTTCTTCACGATATCAATGCTGAGGATATTGAGAAGCCACCAACGGTGAGGATGGGATGTGATGAGAAGTACATTGTTATCTATTTCACTGAAAGATCCTCTGAGGCAGTTGAAAGCCTCCACGACAGTCAGTACGAGAGAAGTCATCCCCTCCTGGCTGATCCTGTCGGCTTCATTCATTGCAGCGACTGATGTGTAGCAAACATCAGTGATGGCCTTCATCCACAGGCTTGTGGATTTGGGTGCTCTTCTCTTAGACCAGACGCCCTTCCTATATCTCTCCATCAGATGGAGCACCTCCACCACAGTGGGAATGTTCATCGCCCCCGTAGGTCTTACTGACGGATCGCCGTACGACCCTCTGAGACCACCTCTCGAGTAGATTATTAAGGTCCTCCAATCACCAAGCTTCGTGTTTAGAGAAGCTCTTCCAAATATCCTCAGGACATAACACCACTCCTGAGACATCTGCTCATAGCTGAGGATTGCAGGGACCTCTCCCATCACCAGGAGTATGTAAAAGCCTCTCTCTCCAGCTGTCCAGCCAGATATCTCACATCCTTCCGGCAGTGCCCTTTCCAAGAAGTGTGTGACGGATCTGTACTTCAATCAGCACCACCTCTTCAATGGATCGTTCCTCCAGCTCAAAGAGAGCGCCTTTTTAAAAATCCTTTTTTGGACCGGAGCTGTTGTCAGAACTTAATCCCTCGGATCACGTACACCCTATCCAGAGGGGTCGGGCGAGAGTCGCTCACCTCAGGATCAAGGCCGCACCTCCTCATGATCGACGCCGTGAAATCCACTCCCGTTAAAGAGGACGTCGTCGTCAAGAGTTCTCCTCCATACCTCAGCAGCTTGGAGGCGTGCTTGAGCATCTTCCTCAGGATCCTCAAATCTGAGCCCCCACACCAGTTCAGGTCGAGATCATCGAGGGGCTCCACCGGAAGATAAGGAGGATTAACAATTATGTAATCCGCTTTTATGCGAGGACTTCCGAGCCTAAAGTTGGCATTAGCGTTGTTCATCTTGGCGTTTAACCTCGAGGCAGCCACGGCCACCGGATTTATGTCGTAGCCGAGGACCATCTCTGGATTGAAGTTCAAAGCAGCGTATATCGAGATCACACCAGATCCGGATCCCGCCTCCACCACCACACCTCTGGGATCAAGGTTTTTTATCAGGAGTCCCGTGGAGCAAGTAAAGACCGGGTTAAAAACAGAGTATGGGATGTACAGGCTCATGTCACAGAACTTAAAGCATGTCCTCACTCTTGGAACCACCTTATGTGTGATCCTCAGAAGCCATCGTGCGATCTCTGCTCTCTTCACCACCGATCCGATGAACTTGCTGGGATCCCTAAAAACCTTCACATAGTGATTGGATCCCCTCAAACACACGGGCAAATCAATTTTTAACTTCGTACACAACAACACCCCCCTCTTAAGCCTTCCTCAGCCACTCGCACCCATCCAGCCTCATAACTTCAACGATAAACGACTCATAAACATTCCACTCGTACCCCATCTTCGTCAACAAATTGGCGAGATTCTCAGCTCCTCTCTCACCTCACTTCATCCACTTGTTCTTCATTCTCTTCAGCTATATTCACTCTGGCTTGAGATCTTGTACATTCAGGACCTCAGCACCGATAAAAACAAACTAGAGGTTCCGGGAACAAGGTAGTGGATGTCACGCTTTTCACTGCCCATGAATCAGTCCACCCCAGTGAGGATTTCAGTAGTGACGTACTCGTGTCAGAACGATGGTTCGGTCAGATGGGCTCCCTATTGTTTGTGAGAAAAACCACCACTGCCGAGAACACTAACAGCTCCACAAGGAGCAGGTCCCCAGATCTCAGCGGAAGGCTAATGCCAAGAGACCATCTGATGAAGAGAGGTATCAGGGATACTGCCGTCATGACTCCCGCCACTACCATATCCACGAGCAGCATTATCAAGGTCCATCCCTGTCCCAAGGTCTGTCTAGACCAGGAGGCCATCTCTCTGGGAAGCCTCATCATGATGAGATAGGAATCCAAGAAAAGGAACCCTATTGACGATAAGAGGAAAGCTAGAGCGACTTTAGCACCGATCAGAGGGACGTCCATCATCAGGAGAAAGTACATCAGAGATATAGGGATCGCCAATACGGCCAGGGCCAGGGCCTTGGAGCGGACGATGCTACCCTTAGTTATTGGAAGCAGGTATAAGAACCTGGAGTCGCTTCCCTCCGTTAAGTAGAGGTTTCCTACAGCAGACCCCACGGCAGTGCCCATCCAAGGCATGAGGATCAAGATCAAGGAGTACAGCTTGTGCACCGATCCGAAGAAGAAAGGTGACGCGGCAAACAGAGGGATGAAGAACACATATATGGTCGATGCCAGCATTCTAGAGTTTCTGATGAGAAGCTTGAGGTCTTTGAAGACTGGAGAGGGTAGAGGTCCGCTCCAAAGCTTCCACTGAAGCTTCACATCTGATCCCGGCTTTACTATCAGCATCTCAGCTGAGAGAGCCCTCCAGAATCTATCCGCTCCTGTTTTGAACAGAAGCATTGAGAAAAGGAGAAACGCCAGAGAGGAGGTTACACTCAGAGGGCTTCCAGCGGAGGCAGATCCAAAGGAGAAAGGGGGAATCGCCTCAAGAAGGTCCTTGGAGGTTTTAAGGCTGGATTGTGGTGAATGAGAGAAGGAGAAGTTGTTCACTGCCATGAATACAAAGCCGAAGCTCATAACCGCCAACCAAGCCAAGGTGCTCAGGATCCTGGAGAGAGGCCTTCCTGATAGCTTAGGACTCACGGACCCCGCAATATATCCAATTCCAACCGATAGTAGGAGAAGAGAGACTGCTTCAAGGGATCCCCACAGGATGAGATAGAGATTGTGTGTTAAGAGGGCTCCGGCCACGGCAGCAGGTAGCACGATGAAGAGGAGTCCAATGCCTCCCCAATAGAGAACTATGTAGAGCAGGGACTTCCTTATCTCTCTCTCATTGAGGGGGAGATAGGTCAGAGGATCCAGAAGCTTGTCGGACACCATGTTCTGAAGGGCAGGGGCCGTGGTTATGATGCCGAAGAAGAGCTCCATGAGACCGGCGAATCCCAGACCCAGAGCCGGACTTGACGTCACCATAAAGCCGAACGTAGTGGAAAACATTGAGAAGAACGCCACCGTCACTAGGTTCGACTTCAAGAGGCTCCCAGTTCCGAACGAGAGCCTTCTCATGCTCCCGGTTCTCCTCCCAGCCCTGTACTGAGCTTCTTTAGCTAGAATTTCAGATATTCTAAACCAGTTTACCATTTAGGCACCCCATAGGGTATCCAGAAGTTCCTTCAGATCGCTCTCAAGTCCCGTGACCTTCATGAAGATGGACTCGAGATCGGCAGCCCTCACCTTGTTTCTGAGCTCATCTGTGGATCCTTTGGCCACCAGCTTGCCCTTGTACACTATGGTCACCTCATCCGCCACCGCTTCGGCTATCTCAAGAACATGAGTGGAGAAGATCACCGTATTTCCTTCGTTCGCGTACTTTCTCATCATCTCCTTCAACACACGACCCACTTCGGGATCTAGACCTGAGAAGGGCTCGTCCAGTATCAGAACCTTGGGATTGTGGAATAAAGCTGAGGCCACAAGAATTTTTCTCTTGTTTCCATGGCTCAGCTCACCTATCAGCTTGTTCATGTTCTCCTCCATCTTGAAGAGCTTTGCTAGAAATCTAATTCTTTGCTCCGCCTCCTCTCTCGGAATACCGTAGACCTCGCGTAGAAAGGAGAAGAGCTCGGTCAGTGTGAGGCTCTCGTACAATATTATCTCCTCAGGAGCGTAGCCAACAACCCTTCTGACCTTCAAGGCATCACTGATGGGGTTCATTCCGTCGACCAAGACCTCACCGGAGTCAGGCCTCACGACGCCCAAGGCCATCTTCATCATCGTGCTTTTTCCGGACCCGTTCGGACCTAGGAGTGCGTTTATCCTACCTGCGTCGAACTTAACGGAGATTCCGTCAACGGCCACCACGCCGCCATATCTCTTGACGACGTTTCTGTACTCAAGCATTACTACCTGCTGAACGATCCGGAAGAGTTTTATAAATTTTTTACAAATGATCTGGAAATCCGACTCAGGTCATTGCCTCCCCGGTTGGGATGTGGCCGGCATCAGATCTCTGAGAACTTAGCGGTCCAGCTATCGAAGTCCACAACAGCACATCTTCCCTGAAAGGCAGGTCCAGGGTTGACTACCACGGTTTCCCAGAGAGTGAAAATTGCTGGGCTCTCATGCACGTGTCCACACAGACATAATCTCGGCTTGAGCTCTCTGATGACCCTCCTGACTCTTTTGCTCCCCACATGTCGACCGATGAATGCCAGATCCGCCTCCGTGTTTAAGGGTGGAATGTGGGACACCAATACCCACTCATCATCCGGGCTCACGAGGCTGAACAATCTTTCCTCGTCCTTCTTCTCAGTATAGGGACCCATACCAGCGAATTTAACACCATGAAGCTCGATCGTCTTTCCATCAAGCAGGATCCCGAGCTCCTCTGCTACATCCACAACCGAGTAAGGGTCCATGTTCCCCGATGAGTATAAGGTGTTGAAGCTCGATGTCAGCTCTCTCAGGACTGAGGTGCTCTCCACGTCACCGCTCATAACTATTAGCTCTGCTCCGATCCTTTTAGCTGCCTCAACAATCCTACTAGCAGCGACTCTGGCGTGCACATCGGAAATGTGCAGGGCCCTCATGTAGATCACCTCATGTAAGATCTCCGCAGGAGCACCAGACCTCCTTGAGAAGATCCATCAGATTATTAAAGCCTGCGGACTTCAGAGCGGATATCCCTACCACCCTCACAGGCCTGAAGAAGGAGGAGATTGCCTTGATGAGTTCTCTGAGAACCTCTCCTATTACCCCTTCAACAGTGAGATCTCCAGACATAACGGCGGACCAGATCCTTCTAGCATCTATATCTCCCCAGAGATCACTCTTATTGACTGTGGGGATAACTGGCACCGCTAACTTGAGCTCAACAAGCCTGGACATCATCGCTGCAAAGGCTGCATCCTCGGCTTCTCTCCCCAGCTCATGGTCACCGAGAAATACCCCGACCAAGGGACATGTCCTAGATATCGTCTCAGCTATTCTCCTGCCGGTGGGCCTCAAGGCGAAGAGGTCCATCTGACCAGGCGTGTCCACTATCACGTAGTCACAGTCCATGGATCCTATCCTTTCGACCAGCTCTTCGGAGATCTCGAGGATGAGATCCATGCACCTCAGCAGCGCACCGTTCGGTCCAAGCCCCTCCTCTCTCATCAACTTCCTCAAGCTGACGTAGTTCCTGATGTCTATATCCGGGGAGTATGGGAGCACCTCAGCTCCAGGATCCATGTTCATAGTTCTGACAGTCACTTCGTACTCCTTTGAGAGCCACCTGCTCAGAGAACCTGTTAACGTACTCTTTCCCGATCCAGCAACTCCTAAAATTAGAATCCCTTCCATACTCCTCACTCCGCGACCATCTCGATATGCTCCGAATCCAGGCGAAAAGGTTATCTGTAGTACTATCTGTGAAAGGTTTGGGTGGAAGGATTGTGTGAGGGCATCGCATACCTGCTCAGAGAGGATAACAAAGAAAGGCTGATGGATGAGGTCGCCTATCTTGAGGTTAAGGAAGACGAACTTATTCTTATAAACGAGGATGGTATCAGGAGAGTTTTAGACAGGTTCAAGGAGATCAGGGTCGACATGATCAAGCATGAGATCATCGTAGTTCCCTGAGGGGGTAACGAACTAGTTTCCATGAGCCGACTGGGTGGTTGTGGGAGCTGTCTGAGGTTATTGTCATGCCAGATAGCGTGAGCTGGCACTTGTAATTGTTCAGAGGTCGTAAGGCATGATTAAAGCTGCTGGAAGGCTTGGCAATTCTAGTTAACGAAAAAACGGACTGGAAGTAGGTCAACAAAGCCCATCGCGAGTTCGTTGGGAGAGTTTCCTGTGAACACCCTGAAACTCATCAGATAGATCCATCTAGGACGCACTCTCTCAAGGAAGGCGCCGAACTACATTCAAGTCCCGGTCTCGATCTGATGTGGAGCTTACTTCTCGTTATGAGAACTTGAAGTTGACGAGCCTCCTTCCGTGATGTCGCAAACTAGTATATTTATATACTGGTTTATCTATTAACTGGTTGATGCCGTTCCGTCCGGTCCACGGGAAGATACTCGATGTCCTGGCAGCCCACCCACAGGGGCTGTGCTTCAACAGCCTCAGCCAGAAACTTAAGGGGGTAATCTCAAGAGTTGTCCTGCTCAAGGAGGTCAAGAGACTTGAGGACGCTGGTGTCATCGTTGTGGAGAGGGATCCAGGTCATAAGCAGAGGAAGATATTCAAGCTTGCATCATCGGTGAGAGATCTACTGTTATTTTTGGGTGAGGAGATCAGGTCTGGCGAGAGAAAAGCCTGTGATATAGCTGTTGATCTGATAAACAGGTACGCCAGCATCAAGAGCGGTTTGAGGAACGAGTTCCTCAAGGAATATCTAAAGTACTCTGTCCTGACGAGAATTGAGGTTCTGATGGAGGAGGTGGCTTAGATGTCGTCGGAGGTCTCCGTCGTGGTGGAGAGGGTAGACGATCAGGTGTTGGAGAAGCTCATTGGGTTAGCCATGTCCAGCCGGAGAATCAACATATACCTCAATGGAATTCCCTCTGAGATCATCAAGGCCCTCAGATCGGTGATAACCTCCAATACATCAAGATCAATCAGGTTATACTGCTCAATCCCAGAGGATCCTCCTGGAGAGGTGATAAGGTTTCCTCCAGTGAGCCGGCAGGGAGAACGTTGCGAAGCATGAGGAGGTGATGTCATGCATGACGTGGTTCTCTCAGCAGACAGGACGATGATGTCGAACCATCATGGGAAGGAGTTCCTCGGCTTCGTCGCAACAGGCCCCCCAGTGGGGATTCCGGAGTTCCTTTGGATGTGGGTAGCCGCTCCGAAGATGAAGGTCGATGATGAGGGAAGGGTTTGGCAGGCTCCTTACGGGATCAGGAAAATAGAGGCCGCCCTGTCGGACGCCGGTTTCGACGTCGCCACAATAGATCCGGATCATCTCCACAAGCACATACCAGGGGCGAAGGTTCTGGCGATAGGGCATCATGACTACTTCTCCCTCGGTCCCCCAAGCAGTGAGTGGTGGGTGTTGACCAGGAAGGAACCGGTGAACAGGAAGAGCTTCATCAAGTTCATGGAGAAGCCCGAGATAAGGAAGGGGAAGGAAAAAGGAATGAAGATAATAGTTGGAGGACCTGCAGCTTGGCAGTGGATCTGGGCTCCTGAGTACATAGACAGGTGGGGGATCGACTGTATAGTGGATGGGGAGGCCGATAAGGTTATAGTTGATCTCGTTGAGAAGGCCATGAACGACAAAGATCTCCCCCTTTACGTTCAGGTCGGTGTTGATGAGGTCCCCTCACTTGAGGAGATTCCTCTGATAAAGCACGCATCCGTAAATGGGCTTGTGGAGATAATGAGGGGATGCCCAAGGGGGTGTAAGTTCTGCTCGGTGACGCTCAGGCCTCTCAGATGCTACACGCTCGACATGATTGAGGAGGAGTTAAAGGTTAACGCCAGAGAGGGAGTCAAGGGATGCATCCTGCACTCAGAGGACGTCCTGCTCTATGGAGCAGATGGTGTGAAGCCGAGACCTGGACCCCTCCTTAAGCTCCACAGACTCGCCAAGAAGTACTCAAATCAGGTGGGGTGGAGTCACTTCAGCCTCGCGGCAGTCAAGTACGCTGAGGACAACTACGGACTGGTGAGCAGGCTTTCTGAGATGCTCAGGGAGGATCAGGATGACTTCATAGGGGTCGAGGTTGGAGTGGAAACTGGATCTCCAAGGCTCGCCAGGAGGATAATGCCTGCGAAGTCCCTTCCGTATCCAGCGGACCTATGGCCGGAGGTTGTCGTTGACGCCTTCGCCATAATGCACGATGCTCACGTGATACCGGCGGCAACCCTGATAATAGGCCTCCCGGAGGAGACTCCTGATGATATAATAAAGACCATAGAACTCGTTGAGGACCTTAAGGAATTTAGAAGTCTTATAGTTCCCATGTACTTCGTTCCTATGGGTGCTCTTAGGGGTAGGGACTGGTACAAGGTCCAACCGACAGATGAGCAGATGGATCTCATGAAGATCTGTCTCAGCCACGACCTATATTGGGTGGAGGGCATGATCGAGTGGTACTTCAGAAACTCAAATCCGCTCCTTAGGAAGGCGGTTAGGATGTTCATATCGTTCGTGAAGAAGGTTGCTAGATCGCATGGAATAGCTTTTGAGGAGGATATCAGAGTTGCTGTCAAGTGAGTCTTGGGATGAACGCTGGAATAAGGAGAGTTGCTCATGCTGTTAGTTATTTGACACCAGTGAGGAATCTTGCTGGAGAAATTCCTAGCAACCGGTAGCATCTAGAGACTATTCTTACCAAAAAGTCACTAAGAAATCTCATGAATTCATGAGGTGAGTTAGGGAAGGTGTGAAAGCTAAGTTCAAGAGCGCATCGATGAGACTGCAGAAAAAACGCGCGATGCCATGACCTTAGCCCTGCCCTGATCCATCCTCTCACAGGAGGTTTTCTTAGCAATATTCCGTAAAAATTTAGAGAAGGTTTCTGGGTACTGGTGTGAAGTGCTCTTCGAGGCCGAGATCTTTAAATGGAGATCCCATGGCCCTAGCGATGAGTTGGGTGAAGTGGAGGATTGGAAGAGATCCTCCTCCATAGAAGTCGAGCATAAAGTGGCATAGATTACACATCGTGACGATGGCATCAGCTCCTGCCTCCTTAGCTGATTCCACCACGGATCTGGCCATCTCAACAGCAACATTGGGTTTCCTGAGGGTTAGAGGTCCCCCGCAGCACTTGAGCCTCATAGAAAAATCTACAGGTTTGGCTCCTATAGCTTCCATCAGATCCTCAAGCATGTGCGGATCTTCTGGATCATCTATGGCGAGATCTCTCGGCCTGAGGGCTTGACATCCGTAATAGGTGGCTACCTTCAAGTCAAGGCTCCTCACTACCCTCTTCCTCAGCTCCTCAACGCCCACTTCATCGTGCAGGAACTTGACGAGGTGATCTATTGAGCCCCCTCCTCTGTTTATGTTGCTGTAACATCCACTACACCCAGTTATCAGTCTCTTCTGACCGGCTTCCCTCATTATTATGTCCGTGAGTCCTCTCACTATGTTCACATCTACGAGTTCGGCTTCAAGGGTGCCGCAGCAGGGGGCCCTGTCCAGGATCACAGGTTCAAAACCCAGCTTCCTAAGGACAGAGATCGCCGTCCTGAGGTAAGCCTTCTCGGTTGTCTTAGCGGAGCAGCCAGGATAATAGGCCACAACCCCAGTGGTCTCATCTGACAATCCTCCTCACCTCCCTCCTGATCTCTTCGGGAACTCCTCCTCCCTCCTTCAGTATCCCGGCCAACTTTACTCCCTTGAACCCAGCCATCTTAAGCGATCCGAGAACCCCGATCGAAGAGATTGCGACCTTAGCTGGGTTTATGAACGCTCTCCTTCTAAGCTCGTCCATGAAGGCCTTCTCGATTCTCCCAACCCCATACTTCCTGACTCTCATGTTCGACAGGGCCGTAGCTATGTCCGGGAAGCTGAGGCCCTGAGGACACCTCACCGTACAGAGGTAGCAGTGGAGGCAGGGCTCGTAAAGCCTCTTGTCCACCACCTCGTCCATTCCCATCTGTACCATGTGCACCAGCTTGTTTGGCCTGAAATCGTCTACTCCGACGACTTGGCATGATGAAGCGCACTCGCCGCACTGGAAACACTTGTAGACATCCTGGCCGGATATCTTGAGAACTTCATTGGCAAGGATCATCCTCTCACCCTGCCCATTGAGATCGCCCTAGCGGATAGCTTCTCCTTGCAATCTGGGCATATTTTCTGGGAGTTTGCTCTTTCTATTTCCTTTGATGTGGCAAAAGGTCTGCCGCAAAGTTCGCATCTGACCAGCTTCATCTCAGGACCCTTCGACCACTCTTCCAAGAGCTGCTTGACCGTCATTCCTCCCAGCTTCAGGGCCTCAACCTTGTTCTCCTTGCAGACATCGACACACTTCCCACAACCAACACATTTCGAGGCGCTCAGATAGATAATTCGGAGGTCCTTCGAGTCCTCGAACCTAAGAGCCCCTTCAGGACATGCCTCGGCACATGCACCACACCCAATGCACTCCTCCGAGAAGAGCGGTATCTCGAACCCGGGCACAGGCACTAGCCTGACTTCCTTCACCATCTTAGCTATGGACCTAAGGGATTCCGCGAAGTTCTCCTTCTTCTTCGGCACCCTCAGTACAGGTTTTCTGTCAAGCGGAGGAAGCCTGTTCAACCTGGAGGACATCTCTTCTGCTGCAGCAACAAACTTATGCGGTTCGGAAGCTGCCATGAAGAACATCTCGACCCTGTCCGGCTCGACCCCAATCGCGTCCAGAAGCTGCTTGAGGAACTCAACCCTCTCCTCTGCTTTGAGGTTTCCGTCCACATAATGACATTCTCCCTTTCTGCAACCAGCTACAAAGACAGCATCAGCTCCTTTGGCCAGCGCATAGAGGATCCACGCCGGATCAACGGTCCCCGAACAGGGAATCCTTACTATCAGGACGTTAGCTGGATGCTTCCTATGAGTGCTGCCGGCCAGGTCGGCGGCAGCATAGGCGCACTCATTACAGCAGAAACCAACCACAAGCCTCTCATCAGCCACTCAACACACCCCCTAGCAGACCCTCTATCTGATTGAATATCTGATCCTCCGTGTACACCTTCCTGCTTATGGCCCCAACTGGACAGACTGCCTGGCATATACCACACCCCGCACAGGCAGCTGGCAATATCTTGGCCTTTCCGTTCTCCTCAACTATAGCATTGAAGGGACACTGATCCTTGCAGGCCATGCATCCAATGCAGAGTTCCTCATCCACGAAGGCTTTTTCACCACTGATCTTGATCTTCCCCTTCATCAGGATTGTGGCCGCCTCGCTTGCAGCAGCCTTGGCCTGTGCAACGGAGTCGGGTATGTCCTTAGGTCCTTGAGCAGCTCCACATATGAAGATCCCGGGGACTGACGTCTGGACTGGTTTGAGCTTCGCATGGAGCTCCTGGAGGAAGCCATAGGGGTCCTTTGGTATGTTGAACACCTCCCTTATGGTCTTAGTCCCTTCAGAGGGGGACACACCAGCAGCTAGGACCACTAGATCGGCCTTTATCTCCAGCTTCCTGCTAAGAGTCTGATCGAACACTTCGACCGCCAGGTGATCTCCCTCCCTTCTCACCTCTCCAGGCTTTCCTCTGATGAACATCACTCCCTCCTCCCTCACTCTGGAGTATAGCTCCTCAAACCCCTTCTTTGGGGTTCTCATATCTATGTAACATATGTACACCTTGGTATCGGGGTACTCGGATCTTATTATCTCCGCATGTTTTAATGATATCATGCAGCAGACATTCGAGCAGTAGGGGTTGTTGTTCACATCCCTGCTCCCTGCACACTGTATGAAAACGACGCTTCTTGGAATTTTTCCATCGGAGGGCCTCTTTAGGTGTCCTGAAGTCGGTCCGTTGACGTTTATCAGAGATTCTAGCTGAAGCTGTGTTATAACATCAGCGTACTTCCCATATCCATAGTTCTTTAAATTTGATGCATTGTACTCGTCAATCCCCGTGGCTATCACGACCGCACCCACCCTGAGCTCAAACTCCTCCGGATTCTCGTTCAGGTTTATCGCCTCGACGGGGCATCTCCTGGCACATTCGCCACACTTCCCACTTTTTATGTATAGGCAGGATTCCGGATCTATCACATAGGCCCTCGGAGCCGCCTGAGGAAAGGGTATATAGGCAGCCTTCCTCCTACCCAATCCCATCTGCCACTCGTTGATAGTTTCCACCGGACACACCCTCTCGCAGGTGGCGCAGGATATGCACTTCTCCGGATCCACATATCTCGGTTTCTTCCTGACTTTCAATGTGAAGTTTCCTATGGACCCTGACGCCTCAACAACCTCGCTCATCGTGTGGACCTCTATCAACGGATGGTCCAGAACCTCAGCCATCAGAGGAGTTAGTATGCAGAGGGAGCAGTCCCCTGTTGGGAAGACCCTATCAAAGAGAGCCATCTTTCCCCCGAGGGTTGGGTTTTTCTCTAGAAGATGGACCTTTATCCCCTTGTTGGCCAGATCCAGGGCAGCTGTTATCCCAGCTATACCCCCTCCGATGACCGCAGCCTCGTTCACCACTTCGGCCTCGCTCTCATATATGGGTTCGGCAGCGGCAACCTTATGAACTCCCGCTAGCACGTACCTTATCGCCTTGTTCGTCGCCTCCTCCGGATTCTCAGTTGACCAGGAGACCTGTTCCCTCAGGTTTACCTGCTCCATATATCCCGGATTGAGCCCTGCCTCAGCTACAACCCTCCTAAAGAGGCCTTCATGGAGCTTGGGGCTACATGCAGCCACAACAACTCTGTTTATCTTTCCACTCTTTATGTCCTTCCTTATGAGCTCCTGTCCCATCTTGCTACACATGAAAAAGTAATCCCTGGATATCGCCACTAAGGGATTCTTCGCCACCTCCTTGGCGACCTTCTTGACGTCAACCTTCCCAGCTATGTTCTTGCCACAGTGGCAGACGTATACACCAACCCTTATATCATCCGACGTATAGATCACCTCCTCAGAAAATAGCTAAAAATCTCAGAAAAAGCTTCGTTCATGGCGATAACACCAGGGGAGTTTTCGGGGTATATATCGACTCCTCTCCCCTCCATCTCGCTCAAGAAGAAGCTATCGTCGTAGGGGATGAAGAACGCCCCAACATCCCTCTTGCCGCACTCATCGAGCACCTTCCTTCTGATCATCCCAAGCTTATCGGGAGGAACCTTGTTCACAAGAAGATCTATCCTCTCTATGCCCAGGTTTTTCCCCATCTCTATCAGCCTAAACGAGATGTCGAGGGACTTCACTGTTGGTTCCGAGACACAGATCATGTGATCGAAGTTCTCAGCTAGACCCCTTCCAAAGACCTCTGCTCCGGCCTCCGAGTCCACCACAACGGCTTCCCTCTCATCCATCATGACGTGTTTGAGGAAGGCTCTCGCCAAAGCTATTGCTGGACAGAGACATCCCTCTTTAGCCGCGTCTATGCTGCCAACAACGACCAGTCTTAGGTTGTCCCTCACCCTAAGGCCGAACTTCTCTATTATGTCATCCACCTGAGGATTGAGTCTGAAGAAGATTCCCCACGCCTCTCCAGGCTTTGCTCCAGTTCGTTTAGCGATGAACTCATTGTTCTTGGTAAGAGGAATTATCTTGAGGGCTTTATCTCTCGGCACACCAAGGGCTTGGGCCAGATTAGGGACTGAATCTGTGTCAAGAGCTAAAACCTTGAGACCTCTTAAGCTCAAGAAAAAAGAGAGGAGAGCAGATGTGGTAGTCTTCCCTGTCCCTCCCTTTCCAGCCACGAGCACCTTTAACGGCACCTATACTCACTCCGGCCATCCGAGCTTCTTCCTCTTCTCCTTTATCACTTGGATCATCGTCTGAGCCGCCTTTATCGGATCGGGTTCGACGTAGAACTTTCCTCCTACCAGGTCCTCAGCCTTATCGGTCAGGATCTCGACTACCCCCTTGCTGCCCAAGACAGGAGGCACCGTTCCTAGGTGTGTAAACACGCCAGAGGAGACGAAGTAGGTTCCTATGGAGACAGCCTTCTCGCTCATCCACTCCGGAGCAGAGCCCACAGCAGGAAGGTCTGATATATCCACGCCCAGGTGGTCCGCCAGTGCCGCCAGAGCTATCAACATTCTGGAGCAGTCAACGCAGCTTCCCATATGAAGGGCAGGCGGTATTCCCAGGGATTTACATATCTCCTTCAGTCCGGGACCCGCTAGTTCAGCTGCCTCTGGTTTGAAGAGCCCGTGCTTCGACATGGCGATGGCCCAGCATCCGGTTCCGACGACTAAGATGTCGTTCTTTATCAGCTCCTTCGTCAGGGTCACATGGCTGTAATCGTGCCTGACTTTGGGGTTCACGCAGCCCACTATCCCAGCCACTCCCTTTATCTTTCCTGACTTGAGAGCCTCAGCCAATGGATCCAAGGTTCCTCCAAGGGCCTCCAATATCGCCTCCACGCTGAAACCAGCGACAAGCTCCATTTTCTCCTTGGGTATGAAAACCCTCTCCTTGACCCTGTTGGGGAAGTTCTCCACAGCAACCCTAACTATCTTCTTAGCTGTCTCCAACGCGTTCTCTTTGTCGAACTCTATGTGTATAGCTCCTGGCATGTGAGCCTTCGGCTCAGTGGTTATCACCTTGGTGTGGTAGCAGGACGCCACGTTAGCTATCGCTGGCATTATGCACTGGTAGTCCACTATGACCGCCTCCACAGCACCTGTTATTATGGCGAGCTCCTGCTGTAACATGTTCCCGGCTATAGGTATTCCATACCTCATCAGGACCTCGTTGCCGGTACAGCACATCCCAACAACGTTTATCCCTCCAGAAGCTCCGGCCTTCTTCGCCAGCTCGAGAAGTTCCGGATCCCTTGCAGCTTCGACCACCTTGGAGGAGAGTATGGGGTTGTGGCCGTGGACAACTATGTTTACAGCATCCTCTCTGAGAACTCCCAGGTTCGCAATGCTCTTGACGGGTTTTGGTGTGCCGAGAAGTATATCGCTCAGCAGGGTGGCCATGAGAGATCCTCCCCACCCATCTCCTAGGGAGGCCCTTATTCCCTGAGCTATCAGGCTCAACGGATCCGCGTCGACACCCATATGAGTTCTGTGCATTATCTCGACAACCTCCCTGTCTATAGCTCTGGGCATGACTCCTACCTTCTCCCAGATCTTTCTTCTCTTCTCCGGAGCGTACCCCTCAACCAGTTTGAGGGGTTCCTCGCCGGGCTTCCCGAACTCCATCAGAAGGACCTCAGCAACCTCCTTAGCTACATCGTTCAGCTCTTTTCCTTCAACGTCAACGCCCAGCCTCTTGGCTAGATCCATCAACTTGGCCTCATCGGTTATCTTGTAATCCTTAGCCCTTCCCTCAGGTATTGCCGCCAGAACTTCAGCTATATCCCTTGCATGATCGCTGTGAGCCGCAGCTCCAGCAGCTATCATCCTGATAAGGTTCCTGGCAACTATAGTGTCAGCGGTAGCTCCACAGACGCCCTTTTGCGGACCATATCCGAAGGGATCTATCCTGCATGGACCCATGTTGCAGTTCCTGCAGCACACCCCTAGCTGGCCGAAACCGCATTGAGGTTGTTGCGCTAAGAACCTATGCCATGCGGTCTCCACTCCGTCCTTCTCTGCCTTCTCGAGAAGCTGCTCAACTGTTGAATCCATGGACACGCTCCTATAGAACTCCTTCCGGGAGGCTTTCATAAGCCTCTCATAAATTCTCTCCTCAGGCATCTACACCCACCACCCCACAGGTTTGTACATCTCCTTAACTTTAGAAATCGGGGATTCTGGAGCCTCCTTTTCAATCCTCGCATAGACCACTCCAGCCTCCTGTACTCCCAGTATCATCTCCAAGGCTTTCTTTCTCTTCTCTTCATAGAGAAGGTCCTCCGCTCTACCAAACCTAAGGGCGCCCGTTGGACATGCCTCCACGCATGCCGGAGGAAGCCCCCTTCTCATCCTCTCAATGCAGTGATCGCACTTGATTACTTTAAGCGTGGAGTCATAGGAGGGATGGCCGAAGGGACACGCCAGGAGACATGTCCTGCATCCTATGCACTTCTCCCTGTCTGCGACAACGAAGCCTTCCTCGGTCCTATGCATGGCTCCTGTAGGACAAGCCTGCTCACATGGAGCGGGATCGCAATGCATGCACCTCATGGGAACGAGGAGTCTGTCAGCCACAACAACTCTGGTTCTTGGGCGAGGAAGAGGTTCTTCAAAGATTGCTCCAAACAGGTCACGGGAGTCGGAGTGTTCAACAGCGCAGGCTATTTCACAGCTTCTACATCCGACGCATTTAGAGGGGTCCACGTATATCAGGTACTCGGGCTGAGTTAAAGTCACAGCTCCCAGATCTCTTCACCCCAAAAAATTCTCACCGTTTACGTATAATTATTTCGTTTTTCAACGAAAGAAGGAATTGAAGTCCCGTTTTTCTTCTGGGAAATTTTTAAATTTTTACTTAAAATCGATGATTTAGCAATTTTATATCTCTTTATAAGCTCCAAACACTCAGGAGTTGGGGTGCATCCTCCCCTGTCTGAACCACCTTTCCTGGACATGAATAGGTTAATCCCCAAAATCTTTTCAATAGATCTTACTCTCTTGTATATCGAGGCTGGTGATGTGTTAAGAGCTCTAGCAAGTCTGCTAAAGCTTCCTAGATCAGCTAATGCCGATAAAATTTCCAGATCATCCTCGTATATGCGTCTGCCGTCCTTGGTCACGAGGACCAAGGAGGCTGAGAAGGAGTACTTCGTTGATCGACTTATCTTGCTGCAGTTCAGCCGCACGATGCCTGCTATCTCGAGGGGTGAGTAGAGCATGTTGAGGGTTCCCTCCACAGGGCATTTCCCTACATATCCCGCCGAGTCCAGGAACACCATGCCGCAGTTCAACTTACAGTAGGGGCCGTCCAGGACATATATTGGAAAATCTCTTCTGAAAGTGACCCGAACCATGTAGACGTCCATGAACTTTCTGAATGGCTCAGAGACCTCAAACCCCTGTCTCTCCATGATGGCCACAGCGCTAGTGGAGCAGACCGTTGGAGGACAGAATATGGGCGGGGAGATCCACATCTGAACCCCCTTCTCCCTGATTAGATCTATACAGGTGAGAAGTTCCCTCTCATTTGTGTTTTGAGTGATAAACAGGGCTACTTTTACGTTTGCTCCTCTGGAGAGAAGGTATCTCATCATCTTCCTTGCCCCGGAGATGTCCGAGTGTGTGTAAGAAAAGAGAAAAATCTCATCCGGTATGAGCAGGCTTCTCCATCCTTCCTCCTCGGAGCCGGTTGAGGATGGAGTGAATACCCTGAGAGGGAGTCTTCTCTCCTTAACAGACATCATAAGATCCGTAACACCTGGATGGAGGAGCGGGTCCGGACATATGAAGCAAACCTCCGGTCTGTACCCGGAGCCTATCATGGCGTCCAACACGAGCTCGAGCTTATCTTTCTTGAGGTATGTGCGCTCTCCAGACTTGGTTTCTCTCCACGGGCACTGGGAGCAGGACGCATCGCACCCCCTCACAGGTCGAACTATGAGTACGGGCTTCATGGAATCGCCTCCATCACCTCGGCCCTGAACTCACATAGGCCATCGCCAGCTGCCTGACAGCTCACCTCCTCCATGGGTCCTATTCTCACCCTGAGTATATCCTCGACCAGTGCTGCCAAGATGCCGGCCACGAACCTGCAGACCGGCTCCTTGGACTTCCTTCTCCTGGCCTCAAAGGAGTTGGAGACGGAGATCCTAACGAAGTTGTCCTCAATTTCTATCTTCTCTATCCTGCCGAACCCCAAGGTCTCAAATATGGATGCAGCTATCCCGAAGAGCTCGTCCTTCTCGAATCTCTCTCTCATGGGAACTATTCCCTTCTCGTTGTGGGCCTTCATGAGCCTGTAGGCTGAGTAGTATAGGACAGGGCCTATGGCCTTACTGCCAGCCACAACCGAGATTCCAGCCATGAAGTCGGCCCACCACTTGGTGGACATGATGAACACGTCCGGCAGAATTGCCCTGCCGAAAAGGGGTATATCAACCTCGACCCTTATACTTCCCTGATCGTTCTGGATCTTCCTGATGTTCTTCATCATCGGTAAAATCAAGCTGGAAGAACCTTAATAATAATCGTCTTCATCTTGATCAGCGGTGAGTTTTTAACAGATCTTTGTAGTTTATGGAAATAGACTCATACTAATGGGATCGCTGCTCCCTTCAGAGGACCTAAGCACCGGGAGTGTTTGGACCTCGGGCAGTGATCTACCTTTGGTTGTTCTCCTGCGGCGGATCTTACAAGTTCCAGTAATCTCGGGAGTTTCGGCCTTCATTAGGTGAGGTCCTGAATCCGAAGAGTGATCTTCTCAATTTCTGTTGTTGGAAGACATTGCCCGATCCACATGGCTGCTTTATCCAACTCGTTGGAGCTTCTGGTGTTGATAGAATGAGAGCATCGAACCGAGGCCTATTCCACGATCTCAAGCTGAATATCAGGGATAAGCTTCCTCAGATGATCTCTCTCCTCCTCTCCGAACATCCACCAGGGGGTTATCACTTCTTTAGAGACAATGGCTGCTCTTTTATCGTCAGCATTCCCGAGGACCTCAATCAGCCCATTAAAGGCTTCATATACGGTCAAAACTGTTGGAAGGAGGGTCTCTTCCCTAGCCCTCTTCGGATGCTCCAGGGCTCCTATCGAGGCATATGTGAGATCTTTGAAGGGAATAAGCTCCATGCAAAGCTCCTCTGGGGAGCTCCTCTTTGACCAGCTTCTTTCTTTGTAGTCTTTCAGGATTGAGATGAGATCGTCCTCGATCCTAGATGGCTCTCCCCTCGCCTTCACCTTGATCCTGTCCAAGCGGCCAGACAGTCCCTTGAAGCACTGCACCATCAGGCTCTCCACCATGATGATCCTACTGAAAGCACAGGATAGCCTCAGCACGAACATCCATTCAGGCCTTAGCCTATGTCTAAGGGAAACAAGCTTATAACTGAGGATCATCGCGACCTTCTCATAACGGATCAGTAGGTGTATCCTCTCAGAATCAGTGCTATGATTGAGTATCTTGCAGGAGGGAAGTAGCTTTTCGAGGAAGGATCTCACCGAGCGCATCCACAAACGCGCTGGTTGAAGCTTATAGCCCTAACGCATTTTTTATTTCACAAAATATAAATAATGTAGATCCCTAAAAGCGCGGTGCAGGGCAAAAACAAAAAAGAGGAGATCATGTTGAGGCTCCGCTGGAGGCTTTCTTGAACTCCGAATACCTCCTCAACCCGTCCACAGCAACTATTATGCCAAGTATGAACAGGACTAGACCGACAACGCCGAACACTCCATTGAGAGCGAGGGCTACTCCCTTGTAAGCAGGAGCGGCGAGAGGACCTTTTGCCAAGGGTTTTCCTAGGAAGATTGCCCTGAAGAACTTAGCTGATTCGAATATCAGAGCTGCCTCACATGTTATTATCATGAAGATTGCTGGCCAGAATGTGTATCCCGTCGGCTTCTTCTGCTTGGCCAAGTAGACAGTCACGAGCGTCAAGGCTAATCCGGCCAAGAGCTGATTGGATCCTCCAAAGAGGAGCCACAGATTTATCCAGGCGCCTGTGTAAGCCAATATATCTCCTATCACAAGCCCTATTATGGCTCCTACGTACTTATTGCTTAGAAGAGGTCTTCCTCCTACCATATCGGCCCATACAAGCCAGAAGAACCTCACCGCTAGGAAACCTATGGTGAGGGCGTAGAGCTCGAGCCACATAGCAAAGAAGGCCTTGATCCAAGGGGCTGCAGCCGCTCCTCCGGTATAAGGAGCTACAAGCCTCACGGCCCCCTCCACAAGGCAGTTCCACTTAACTCCTCCAAGTGTTTTGATGTCTGCAGGAGAGAGAACCATGTAGGCTGCCAGAGAGGCAAGAGCGAGGAGGCCTTCCGTCAGCATGGATCCACCACCGACTGGAAGAGCGTCTGTCTCCACATCAAGCTGCGGAGCTGATCCCGAGGTGCTGACCAAGCTGTGCCATCCGGAGATTGCTCCACATGCTATCGAGACGGTTAGAATGGGCCATATCGGTCCAGGAGTCCAGAAGTCATTTTTAATGCCAAGCCACCCTCCCCATCCTATCTGCTGTATTGGAACATTCGTGGCTGGGGACACGAGGGCCCCGACTATGAGCAGCAATATTCCGAATATGGCAGGGTAGGATGCCACGTAGACGATCGGTTGCGTGACGTACATCAGGGAGATCGTGGCCCCTATGAACATCAGCACCGACGTGAAGACTATCCATACCATGAGGTTCGAGTTGGATATCGGGAATAGCTTTCCAAGAACTATACCAGCTATCACTATTATGAGTCCGATTACTGTTGAGGTTACCACGCCAGTCCTGGCCTTGTAGAGGAGGGCACCGCTCACTATTCCGCCTATGTAGAGGAATATCATTGCCAGAACGGACTCGGGGTATATTTTGAAGAAGAGGCTACATAACACAGCAAAGACGGCTATTATAAGTATTAGGTAGAAGAACAGGAAGCCTAGAAGGGATTTCCTTGCTCTAGGACTTATCAGCTCATAAGTCAGTGGCCCCATGGACTTCCCTTCATTCCTCACGGAGAGGAACAGGGAGGAGTAATCATGGATCCACCCTATGAAGAAGTTTCCGACCAAGATCCATATGAGGGCTGGAATCCATCCGTAAAACAGGGCTATGAATGGGCCGAGGATGGGACCAAGGCCTGCTATCCCCTTGAACTGGAATCCATAGAGGACGTACTTGCTCACAGGGAAGAAGGTTATCCCGTCCATGTACATGTGAGCCGGAGTTGCCCTCTTTGGATCGGGTTCCCAGACGTTCCTATCATACCATTTGGCGTAGAGGTAGTATGCTATGAGGTAGACCACTATCCCGAGCGCCACAAACCAGATGGGATACATCCTCGACATCCTCCTCTTTTCGAGTCGTTGGGTAACGCGACATGAACAGTTATAAACTTTTTTAAAGAGTTGACAGGAAATTGGCGATAAGACGGATAAAAGTCGATAATTTCAATAAAGGTGCTTATGATGGAAGCGGGTTTCGTCGTGGTTCTAGCCATCACCACCCTGATGGTGTTGTGGTTCCTGGCCGGGAGGAGGATGAACTTCAAAAGGCAGAGTCATCTCTGGAGGGAGGTTGCTCCGAAAATAAAGAGATATTCGAGGAAGGTGAACTTCAGGGGATTGGGATCCGGAGGTTTTCAGGTGAGCTTTCGAGGAGGAGGTCCCCTTTCAAGGGTGGAGCTGTTTTTCGTCCTCTTGGATAGGGAGAATCTTCCCCACCTCCTGTTTCAAAAGGCTGTGGGGAGAGGAGATGAGGTCTATCTAAGGGCCTCCTTCACAAGAAGCCCTGACTTCAGGCTGAGGATATCCGAGAGAGAGGAGAGCATGCCAAAAGTGAACTGGATAGATCTTGGAGAGGAGCTCAAGGTGTTCTCTGAGGATCCCTCTAGGGCCGCCAAGATCCTCCTCAATGACAGGTTCAGAGATCTATTCAGTAAGATCAAGATAAGGGGTTTGTCGATAGCTCCAGAGGAGCCACATCTCATCATGAGATGTGATGCTGATCCGGAGAGCCTGGAGAACATCCTTAGAATGGCGGAGTTCCTGGCATCACATGTCTAATGACATGAGAGCTCCTGAAGGAGATCCTTCAGGAACAGCACTTCATCTTTGTTCCTGCCTAATATTTTTATCTCAAGTTTCCTGCCTGTGACGTCACAGAAGAAACATAGAATGACTTCCCAGAGAAGGCCCCTCTTGAAGAGACCCTCCCTAACTCTCCTCAAGACGTAACCGCAGTCATGCCCATTAACCCTCATCACTCCGTGATCCTCCGATTTCCTTGTCATCTTCTCCACCCACCTCCAAGGATCAAAACCTCTCCTAATCACGGGCTCTGATGCGCTGACCTTTAGCAGAACCTCTCCTCCATCATCTGAGATCACTCCAACGGTTATATGACCATTAGTGGCCCAGGTTATTCCTCCTGACTCCTTGGACGTCTCTACCTCAACCATTCTAAGAGGAAAAACTCTCCAACCCTCCGGAACGCTTATCGACACAAACCTAACAGTTCCTAGGATTATGTTCTTGGCGTCTAGGTCAACGTGTGCTCTCACGGGCATGCAGAAGATGGCTGAAGCTAAAAACATTCCACGAGGATTATGGCTTTGATTTTTTGTACCCATATTATATTATATAATATATCTAAGTTTGATCATGACATGTGATCAAAGACCTCTGCTGAAGAAATCCCTGACATAGTTCTCCAGATCCCTCGTGCTGTGTCCTGGGCATATCCTCCCAGCAAACTTCTTGATGATGTACACTAGGTCCTCCACGAGTTCCTCCTTTTCCCATTGAGACTTCTTACCCAAGACCGTCTCTACCTTAACACCGTATCCCTTGATGAGCTTGTTCAAGTAATTAAAGCAGAAGCGGGAGATCTCCTCGGTATCAAACAAGACCACGACATCAACGCCTCCATTGACGATCATGTCCAGAAGCTTCATGAGACCTTTTCTCTCCTCTCCCTCGAATGAGGACATTTCCTTGATCACCTTGACCACTCTGTAGTTCTTCCTATGACAGTATCTCCTCAGGATCTCTACTCTTCTCTCAAGCTCATCCCTCAATCCAAGAAATCTGGACCTCACGTATATGACCGCTCTCCTCCCTTCCTCCCTCGCCTCCAGAATCCTCTTAACCTCCTCATTAGAGATTCTGTAGTGTCCTCCTCTGGTCCTCATGGCATTCACATAGCCAGATCTTATCCAGCATCTGATTGTCGATGGATGAAGATTTAACATCTCAGCGAGCTCGCTCACCTTTAGATATTTCTTATCGATTTTATCGCTTTTGCTCATAAATCTCACATCTCTAGAGAAGAATCCTTATTAATTTATATATTGTGATGTATCCGAGGTGATTCTGTGATATTCAGGAGGAAGAAGAAGGAAGAGAATAAGGCCGGGAAAAAAGAAGGAGCGACTAGTGAGGCTAAGGAGGCAGTTAAGGGTCTTATCTATGGAATGTCAGCCCACGCGGTGACAAGACAGATGCTGAAGACCAGGATGTACCTTGAGCACCTCTTCATGCTCATAACCCTGGGCGACATGCTTGGGATACCGATACTCCCCCCCTACTACTCGCTAAAGCTCCTTCCGTACGCTGTTCCAAACATAAAGACCTGGAAGAGGAGCCTTTTCAAGGAGAGGGACATAACTGACATGTTCTACTGAGGTGCCGATATGAAGTCCCTTAAGGAGTTCCTGGACGAGAGGCCTGACATGAAGGTGATAATCAACGCTGGGAAGGGAGGGCTTGGGAAGACCACATCGAGTGCAGCAATGTCCTACTGGTTTGCCAAACATGGGAAGAGACCTCTCTGCTTCAGCACAGATCCGCAAGCATCGCTAAGTGATATATTTGAGAGTGATCTGTTCGGAAAGGGAATTCAAGAGATAGAGAAGAACTTATTTGTCGTCGAGATAGACGCAGATAGGAGAATTCAAGAGTTCCAGGAGGAGATCAGGAATAAGATAAAGGAAATGTATGGACTTGACGAAATACCTGAAGAGATAGACGAATACATAACCACCTCTGCCTATGAGCCAGCGATGCATGAATCAGCGACCTACGACGCTATGGCTGAGCTTTTGGCTGAGGGAAAGTACAATCCGTACATCTTCGACATGCCACCCTTCGGACATGGTGTGAGGATGATAAGCATGGCCAAGATTCTGGACGCCTGGATAGATAAGATGGAAGAGACCAGGAGAAAAGCCGCTCAATATGCTGAGGCTGCGGCCTCACTGAGAGGAGCTGCAGCGAAGACGGAAGAGGAGGTCCTGAAGGAGCTCAGGTCCATAAGGAGGAGGTTGGACTTCTTCAGTGAGATCCTATCAAATCCTGAATACTCTGCCTTCTTCATGGTGATAATACCGGAGAAGATGGCGATATTGGACACCGAGAGGGCTTTAGGAATGTTTAAAAGGCTAGGAATAGAGATGGCTGGCGTGATA
Organism: Thermoproteota archaeon; assembly: GCA_027491735.1. Taxonomy (GTDB): domain Archaea; phylum Korarchaeota; class Korarchaeia; order Korarchaeales; family Korarchaeaceae; genus Methanodesulfokora. Next base: position 73,944 of record JAOZGP010000004.1, read on the forward strand.
GTCAATCAGGTGTATCCAAGGGAGCTCCTGAAGAGGCCTGATCTAAGTGACTTCCTGAGGAAGAGGATAGAGATGCAGCAGAAGTACCTCAAGGAGATAAAGGAGAAATTTGGTGAGTATGTGAGGGCTATAGTTCCGATGTTCGATAGGGAGCCGAAGGGGATGGAGATGCTGGCTAAGGTAGCTCATCACCTGTTCGAGGAGCCAGGTTTGGAGGTGTTAGAATGAGCGAGGAGAGCATGATTCTCGTGGAGAAGCCCGTTGGATTTAGGGATTATGTGACGACCCACGAGTCCTTGAAGTTCTTCTTCACCGGCGGAAAAGGAGGGGTCGGAAAGACCGTGGCCGCTGCAGGAATAGCAGCCTACTTTGCCAAGGAGGGAAAGAAGGTTCTGTTGGCCTCCCTTAACCCAGTGCACTCCCTCTCCAGCTTGTTTAGTCAGGATCTCTCTGGAGGAGAGATAAAACTGGTGGAGGGGATAGAAAATCTGGACGCAATTGAGGTCGACATAAGCGACAAGGTGGCGAGTTACAAGAGACAGCTAGCTGATAGGCTCTCCTGGTTCCTGAAGTGGGCAGACATACCACTGAAAGCATCTGAATTTATAGATATAGCTGCTACAAACCCCGCTTTTGAGGAAAGCGCTATGTTCGATGCCACTGTGGACATATTACTCCAGCAAGGAGAGAACTATGACAAAATAGTTTTTGACTGCGCTGCTGTGGCAAATGCGGTTAGACTTCTTGGGCTCAACAAGATCTACGGGCTCTGGCTTCAGAGGATGATAAAAAGCAGAGAAGAGGCTCTTTCGCTAAGGGTAAAGCTTTCCTTCAGGAAAGATAAGGCCATGGAGGAGATAAAGAAGGATCCTTTGATGAAGGACCTGCTTGGGCTCAAGGAGAGGACCGATAGGGCAAGCGAGGTGCTCGGAGATCCTAGCAGGACGGCCTTCTTCTTCGTGACCCTGCCACTAGCTCTTCCAATATCAGTCGTTGAGAGGTTCATAAACATGGTCAAGGGCTTCAACATAGCGATAGGAGGGGTTGTTGTCAATGGGGTCATAAGAAGGGAGCTCGCTGAGAGGGGTACTGAATATCTGAGGAACAAGTACGAGGAGCAGAAGAGATACCTTGAGATGATAGAGGATAAGATGGGCCCACTTGTCAGAGCCGTTATTCCTCTGTATGAGACCGAGATAGTTGGAACTGAGATGATCCTCAGAATAGCGGATGATCTGTCGACATGGACCCCCGAGAAAGGACTGTTCCTTTGAGGAGATTGCTTTGGGGTTAAAGGAGCATCTAAAGGATTTCTTTTTTGGTTTTGCTGTCTTACCTCATCTAAGAACTGTTGTAAAGATGCGCTTTGAGGAGGACATGTTCATGATGACCTTGACCATAGGGGACATGATCGGTCTGCCCATAATGCCCCCCGTTTACAAGCTCTCCCTGCTCCCCTACTGGTTGCCTCTTATAAGGAGATGGAAGAAAGAGCTGCTTGGTGAGAAGGGCGCTCTTGAGAAGATAGAGGAATAGCTCTCACAGGTGAACCGTGACCTGCTAAGGCAAGTAGGAAAGAGGTTTGAGTTCAAAATGTTTTAACCCAAGGGCTGGCAGTTCGCGTGCTCTCTGCCAGCTTATGCCGAGATCACAAGATATTTTGAGAGCTACACAAAGCCGCGTGCATGAGCAATAGCGTCGGAGCTGCTGAAAACTGCTGAGGACATAACGATGACCAGGCCTGGAGCAGTCTAGATTTCGCAACAGAATAACTGCAAGCCCTCAGAAGCAGCTGACGACAGGTTCCTCTCTACCCGACGAAGGGTTCTTTGAAGGAGGACAATCGATCCTCACCATGATCGGGTCGAGTTTAAAGCAGAAATCATTTCACATTGGAGGAAAGATTTATAGAGTTTGCAGCTGGTGGTGTAGCTCTGAGTTGATCGGTGAGATAGCTTCCGTGCTTACAGGACTGATCTGGGGAGCGACTCCAGTGCTTTATGAAGATTCAACTGAGAGGATCGGTCCTGTGCTGGCGAACCTGATGAAAAGCTTTGGTGCCCTTACTGTAAACCTCATCATGATCATCCCCTTCGGAGTGAAGATTCCCTGTGGATTGCCCCTGGCTCTCCTGATACTGGAGTCCTTCATAGCTGGAGGAGTGGGTGATTTCCTGTTCTTCCTTTCGATAAAGGAGCTCAAAGCCTTCAGAGCCGTGCCGATAGTGTATGTGTATCTCATGCTGGCCAACATCTGGAACTTTCTTCTCAACGGAAGCCTTCCTCCTATCACCGCTGCGATTGGCATGCTGCTGGCCGTGACTGGGATATGGATCATGCTCTGGAGAGATGGATCCCTCAGCCTCAAAGGAATTATCTATGCCCTGTCCTCAATGGTGCTCTTCTCCATAGCCCCTGTGATAGCTCAGATAGCTCTCAGGAGCATACAAACTGTTCAGGCTGCTTTTATCAACTCACTCTTCTTATCCATTATGTTCTCGCTGTTCGTTCCGTTCTCCAAGCGCAGATTCTCTGGAAGAGGTGTATTGAGCGGCTTTGTGGGAGGGGCACTGGGCGTCGGCCTGGGAGTATTTCTTTACTTTTCAGCTATACAGAACATTGGAATAATGTTCCCCGTGCTCTGCACTGCCCTGAGCCCCCTAACGGTCCAGGTTTTCTCATGGATTTCAGGGAGAGATCCAGATTTAAGAAGCACATGTGGCGCTATTGTGATCGTCTTCGGCTTGATGATCTCCCTCCTATGATCCCAATCAGACTCTTTTGAGAACTAACCATCCCAACCTCAAGATCAAAGTGGAGTGTTGGGTGACCTTCCCCTCTAAAGACGGGGGCTTCCACCAGAAGCCTTACGGAGGTTGGGGAGTGTGCATCACAAAGCTGCACACTCCTTCTGGCTGGGTCACTACAGCCCCTGACCGCAGCGTATAGCCCATGCTCGTTTTAGTATGTTTTTAGCTCCGTTGATATCGGTGTTGACAGCATACCCACAGTCCTTCAGATGAAAACTCCTTGTGAAGGTCTCTCTGTGTCCATTGAGCCACATCTCGAACACTGCTTCGACGTGTTGTGTCAGGAACCTCCATCGCCTTGTATTTGATGTATTCCTTCAGGCGGTAGAAGGCATCGAGTTAACCCTCCTGTTCACTTCCCTCCCTTGCCGTTGTCTCTGACGCCGTCTAAGTTTCCCATAGCGATTATTGCATTGTGCCTCCCAGCTTCATCAACGACTTCCTTTGCTATCCTGCTTTCTTAGCGACATTTTTGTAAAGATCAAGCGTTCGGCTTGCAGCGGAATTGTGAGCGAGTGGTTTTGTATGAAGACCTATAATCGTGAAAGTTTATAATCGATTTCCTCAAGTCAACAGGTCACGTGAAAGATGGCTGCAACTTTCTTTCCCTCATCCTTTAACCTGTTGTAGATCCCTATGGCCTCCGGCGTCCTGGCCTTGATCACTGAAATGCTGAGCTCTGAGGCCACCTCTTCGACCTCCACCGTTGGTAGGGCACCGTACTGTCCGGTGCCGATCACCAAAACCTCAGGCTTCCTCTCCCCGAAGTACTCTTTTATCTCCCTCCCGATCAAAGGAGTATGCCCGTATCTCCTCTTGAGATCCATAGATAGCTCTTTTCTCCTCCTCTCGATGTTGTCGAAGAGAACCACGTCGTGATCATACCTCACACCATCTATGACTATGTACCCGAAGCCCGTCTCCTCAGGTCTCATGCTGACCACGTCTGACCGTTAGAGCCATAGACCTTAGCTCCTGCGACCTCCTCCATCAGGGGTATGTAGGAGACGCCTGGGTTGATCCCTATGGATGTGTCGTAGATGTTCAACTCTATCCTCTTTCTCCTGATGAGCTCTCCCAGCCTTGTTATCTCCTCCTTCACGCTCCTGCCAAAGAGTGGGACATTGGCCCTTCCGTCGGTTATGAGAAAGGCTCTGACCTTCAGCGATTCGTTCTTCATCCTCTCCTTATCAGCCATAATAAGGAGATTATGAAGTCCCGAGCTCAGCGGAGTTCTTCCTCCAGTGGGCACCTTCTCTATCTCCTCAAGAACCTTCACATAGTTCCTAGTTGGTGGAACGACCACCTCAGCACTGTTCCCCCTTATGACCACCAAGGCCATCTTTGATCTCTTCACGTAACCCTTCTCTATGAGCCTCCCTGCTATTCCCTTAGCTATGCTTATCCTCCTCCTTATCGCCATGCTGCCACTCGAATCGAGGAGAAGAATCCACAGAGTGGGAGGTCTTGCCCTTCTAACTCTGATTCTCACGTCGTCTGGGCCGATTCTCAGAGGAGGTCTCTTTCCGTTGAGCACCGACCACACAGCGGAGTTGTACAGGTCGACATCCCTTATCTCTCCCTGAGGAGGAATGTAGGCCACTGGGATTCCCCTAGGAAAATTCATCACAGTCACGCTAGCGTCTCTGGAGGAGTGGTAGCTTGGAGGTCTGTCCTCCTCCCGATTCATGTTACAGAGCTTGAGCTCATCAATTTCCTCTGGATCAAACTTCAGCATCAGATTTCCTGTGTTCTCAGGAGGCTCATCCCTTCTGTCGTCCCCTTTCCACTCTCTACCTTGATTGTTGTTCCCCCTCCGACCGTGATCATTGGAACTGTGAGGATGCTGTCTCAACCTTGGAGGGGATTCCAAAGGCCTCTGGAGGGGCTTCTCCCTGAGTCTATGTGGGAGAGAGAGTTCCATAGCCCTCTCAAGATCCTCCAAGCTGACCATCCTTCTGCCGTCCAGAGCTGCTATAGCTTTGGCTGTCTTGACAGTGACTATCTCGGCCCTGTTGGTTCTTACACCTAGCTCTATTATCGTGTCGGCTAACAGCTTCAGAAGATCCTCGCTCACCTCGACTTTGGAAAGCATCTCCCTCGCCTCAGCTATCTTCTCTGTGAGCATCTCCTCCTCTCTTCTATACCTCTCATAAAAGGTTAGAGGATCCCTGTGAAATTCCTCCACCCTCTTAACTATCTCGATTCTATCATCAGGATTCATAGGGACTGATATCTCGACGCATAGCCCGAACCTGTCCGATATCTGTGGTCTAAGCTCCCCCTCCTCGGGATTCATGCTTCCCACAAGTATAAAGCGGGAGGGATGCCTAAAGGATATTCCCTCTCTTTCTATTATGTTCCATCCCATCGCGGCGGCGTCTAGAAGAGAGTCAGCTATGTAATCGTCCAGTAGATTGACCTCGTCTATATAAAGCACGCCCCTGTTGGCCTCGGCTAATATGCCGGGCTGAAGGGCCTTGATCCCCTCCTTCATGAACCTCTCCACATCTATGGTCCCAACTAGCCTGTCTATCGTGGTGCTCAGAGGCATGTCAACGAGCCTCATTCTCCTCCTGGTTGTGGGAAGCTCCTCTCCTCTGCTGTATCTTTCGTAACACTTGTCACACATCTCAACCGGATTTCTCGGGTTGCAGTTGAAGGGACATCCATCAACGATCTCTATCTCCGGGAGCACGTTTGCCAGAGCCCTCACCAACGTGGATTTACCAGTTCCCTTGTCCCCCTTGAGGAGAACACCTCCTATCATCGGATCGATGGCTACACAGAGGAGAGCCAGCTTGGCCTTATCCTGCCCGACGACGGCTGAGAACGGGAATATCAGGTGCTTACCTCTGGAACCCACGAGACCACCCTCCTATGCCGACACCACTTGCTCTTTTCCTTCCTTCTTGAGAGACTTCCACATCATTTCGACCTCTTCAATCCGCTCTTTCCAGTGATCATCATCTTCGGATGTGTAGATCTCTATCATTCCTCCTTGGACGTCTCCTTGACCGAGTTCTTCCTCTAAGATGCCCTCCAACTCAGAGTACATCTCCCTCAACTTTTCTATGAGTTCATCGCTCGTCTTCCACAGGCCGCGCTCATAGGCCTCTATCAGCCTCCTCACAATCTCCTCCAAGGCGTAGGGATTATGCTTCTCGAACCATCTCCTCATCTCATCATTAAGTGCGTACTTCTCGGCTATCTCATCGAACACCCAGTCCTCGACAAGTTTTGTCGTTGCCTCCCACCCATAGAGGTGGAGGATTTTCTTCGAGAACTCGCTGGCCCCTCTGTAGCCATGCTTTCTCATCTCATCTATCCATCTGTCGTTAAGGAGCTTCGTCCTGACAACCCTTTCTATCTCGTCTCTCACATTCACCACCTTGGTGTCCGTTACGTCCCTAGTGTCCACCTGAACTATGTCGACGCTCTTTCCGGTAAGCGCGTCCACGGCCGCCTTGAATCCACCGTGATATGCGAAGTAACAACAACAGTTCGTTAAGTCGTGCTCATCGCTCATGTGATTCCTGTTTATCACGTCCACCTCCCTGAGACCTAGAGTTAGAGAGTCGTGTGCCTTCACCCCGAAAGCCTCCCTGCTGTAGGCATAACCACTCCAGTGAACCCAGACCTTTCCGAGATCATCGCCGCCCCTCCATCCGGAGGACTCCACAGCTAGATTGACCCCAGAACCATAGGAACCCGGAGGAGAGCTGAAAACTCTGAATCTAGCAAACTTTCTCGCCTCATCTAAGCTTCTTCCAAGCTCAACAAGTTCTCTTATGTGTTCTATGTAGTGCTTCCTGATGTAGTTCATCTCAGGAGGCTCATCTCTTGTAACGACCTTCTCAACGGCTTCATCTATCAGATAGATGTAGTTGGGAAGGGTGTCCCTAACTATCCCACTCATCCTCACCAGAACGTCTATTCTTGGCCTTTTAAGCTCCTCGATTGGTATGATCTCCACCCCAACCACGAAATCGTCTTTCCAGACGGGCCTAACACCCAAAAGGTATAGTATCTGAGCCACCTGCTCGCCATCGGCTTTGTAGCCATCTATGCTCCAGAGAACCTGACCTACGCTCTCAGGATACTTTCCGTGCTTCTTCACATAATTCTCTAGGAGCTTCTCCGCCGTCTCAACTCCCACCTGCCAGGCTGCCTGAGTTGGTATAGTTCTGGGATCGACTGCGTAGAAGTTCCTGCCGGTCGGGAGGATGTCGAACTTGCCTCTAGTTATGGCTCCCGACTGACCGGGCTCCACGTAAGTTCCTGAGATGCCTGATAACATACCTGATGTCTCTTTTTTGCACTCCGTTATCTTTTTAGCAACTTCAGCAGCCTTATTAAGGATCTTTATGATCTTTTCCAGGTCTTTAAGCTTAGTTCCAAGCCTGTCTTCCACCCTCTCGAGAGCATCCTGGGACACGACAAAGCCCCTGCTGATGACCTCCTCTAAAGCCATGACTGCCGCCTCGTGAGCTGCACGAAGCATCTCTCTGTTCGACACATCCCCGATCATCCCCGTTGGATTCCTCCTAAGCTCATTGTAGTCCAAACCAACGGCCTCCAAGATGGCCCTCCTGATTGATGGAGATGAGTAGGAGTCGTACTCCATGACTGTGGCCACGTACTCAGCAAGCTTGTGGGGATCCTCGGGTGGATGACCGAGGACATGGAGGCCCATGTTTATCTGGGACCCCCTTATAAGGTCCGTGAATCTGTGGATCTCCTCTACCGTCCTCTCCTCGTTCTTGGGATCTGTGATCCTGATCCTGTTCCTCTCAGCACACTTCAAGATCTGCTTGTATATCTTCCTCCTCCTAATTTCATCTCCCAGGCTCTTTGCCTTGAAGTACTGATTTAGAAGGGAATTTACGTCATCGAGCACATTGGCCATGGCCATTGGTGGATATATGTGATCTATGAGGGCCGCATACCCTCTCCTCTTGGCTATCACCCCCTCCATGGGGTTCGACACGATGTAGACGTATAGATGGGGAACATCGTCTATTGAGGCCTGAGGCACACATGAGGGAGAGAGCCCAACCCCCTTGCCGGGTCTGAACTCCAGATAACCATGAGTGCCGAAGTGGATTACCACATCGGCCTTGAACTTCCTCGTGATCCACCTGTAAACGGCCCACCACTGATGTGGAGGGACTATTGTGGGATCGTGAAGAATCCTACACACCTTTCCATCACACCTAGCCCCAGCACAACCGAACTTGGGCTGTGGTGTTATGAGCACGTTCCCGAATATCACTCCAGGCACCACGAACCTTCCGTTGTGAACCATCCCCGCCAGAACCTTGTCCACCCTTCCGGTCAACACCTCCTCCGGACTCCCCCAGCCCTCAACAATCTTCCTCCTCAGGTCCGGTGGAAGCTCTTGGAACCAACTCATGTATTCTTCAAAACCGACGAAGTCGACTGCACCTCCCCTGCTCACTATATCCTCGACGCTAGTCCATCTGAACTCGCTCAGTGCCTTTCTCTCTAAGATCAGCTTCACCAATTCCTCCCCAGTCTCTGGGAGATCATCCCCAAGGAAGTAGCCCTCATCTCTCAACCTATGAAGCAACCTTACGACACTTTCAGGAACGTCAAGGCCCATCCCAACAGCTACGTTGGCCTCAAGACCCTTACATGGTGGATTTATCAGTACCACCGCTATCTTGACCTCTCCCCTCGGCTTTTTCCTCAGCTCAACCCATCTCCTTATCCTTCCAGCTATGTATCTCGCCTGTCCCTCGTGGATTTGGGATGTCTGATAGCCATCCTCGTTCCTCGTCCCTGAGAAGAAAATCGGCTCCACGGCCCCGATTATCTCAGGGATTATGACTCCGTAGACCTGAGTCATGTAGTCGACTCCCTGCTCGCTCCTCTCCCAGTTCTCCAAGGACTGATAATAGGATCTCACTGGAGAGAAAACAGGGACTTTTAACTCTGAAAGCCTCTTCAGATCCGCTGTCCCAAAGGAGATCAGAGAGACCAGAGCTTCTATGGTTGGTACACCGTCCTTAAGGAAGAACTCAAGCGCTTCGTCCTTTTCCACTCCTAGACCAGTAGTGGGGTCCTTCCTGTAAGTGAAAACTGGAACTACTCCAAGTCCCTCGTCCTCCAAGGCCTTTATGAGCCTGTTTATATGGCCGAAGTCCTTGTACAACCAAAAGCTTCTCCAGAAAAGCAACCCCACAAGTGGTTTTCTAGTGTAGACCTTGAGGTAATCATCCAAGCTCTCGAAGAGGCCGAACTCCGGGTGGTATATCCCCTGCATTGGAAGCTCCTCCGGCTCCTCGTAGCTGACGTTCTTCCCCGCTAGATTGGCGAGATATCTTACCAAGTTTCTAAGATTTTTTTCCCCTCCAAGGATGTAATAAGACTTGGCTTTGGTTAGGACTTCCAGAGAAACGTTGTTAAGCTCCTCCAACCCTCCCGAGGCTACAACCTGGGACCCGCTCGATGACCTGAGCAGATCTGAAACAGCTGCCGGTATCTCGTGTGCATATAAAAAGATCACCTTAGCCCTCCCCACAGATTCCAATTCTCTTTCACAACTCTGATCCGTGAGAACAACTCCTTCTATCTCTTCCTCGCTTAAGATCTTGTCAAGGAGAGGTTTTGCCTTGGCTCCATAGCCCAAGATGAGGCATACGCCTTCCTTTTTTGATACCTCCATCAGATAGATAACACTTGGGTAATTAGATTTAAGCTTATTTTGTGATGAACGAACATCAGATGTTGTTCAGCACCCAAAAGTAGACGGGCTTGAGCGGCGGAATGTACAGTACGTCCAGCAGGAAGAGCGTCGTCAGGACTTTCATAAGTGCTAACGTTATGGAGAGGAGGAGAAACACAATGGATAACAATGTCACAGCTGAAGGTCTCGTTCTGCCTGTTCCGGATCTTGAGGTAGGACTGAACCCCCTGCTAAACAGAGTTAATGAGATCATGTAGGACCTTCTGATGACTTGGGCCACGAGAGGGACTGCAAATCTGACTGTGTCCCTGTATCTGGTCAACTTGAAGCCGGATAGTTTGAAAACAGCGTACACAGATCTTATCTCATCAGCCATGGTTCTGAAGAACCTAACACCTATAGATATGGAGATCGATAGCTTGGGATTGTCCAGGGATCTTCGCAGAGTCTTCAGCATGCTCCCCTCTCCCGTGGTCCAGGCCACGGTCAACCCAACCAGCACAACTGTCACAAGCCTCAGGGACTGCTCAGCCCCATAGATGAGCCCCTGATAGTAGAGGTAGATCCCTCCGGTCATCCATCCGAGAACTGGGATCTCCGGTGGCACCAAAGTGAGGAGCACAGTTCTAGGCCATCCCTGATAGAAGAGCGACTGAGAGATTATCACCCCCCACGCAGGAGGGAGGATCACCAGGGCTGTCGTCTTGATCCGAGAGATGTCTGGCCTGCCCGCGACGTATACAAGAACTGCCAGAAGAGTTAGGAGGATCAGGTTCTCCAGTTTATCGAAGGTGATAGCCAACAGGTTGAAGGAGATCAGAATCAGAAGCTTAGCTGCTGGGTTCAGCTGTATCTTCATCGGGAATCACCGATCCAAAGAGCTCCAACTCAGTGATCGGAGGAAGCCCCAGTTTCTGACAAGTGGAAAGGACCATGGGCTTAGCCAGGTTGAGCTCAAGCACCAGATCATCCTCTGAGAGAACATCCCCTGGGGATCCCTGAGAGCGCACCTCCCCGTCCTTTATCACTATGCAGGAATCCGCGTAGTTGAAAGCGAAGTCTGGATCGTGTGTCGTAACCACAGCTGTGCCTCCAGACGAGACAAACTCCCTGAGAACTCCGCCTAAGGCCTCTATGCACTCCTCGTCCTGACCTGTAGTGGGCTCGTCCAGCAGGAGAATCTTCGGATTTAGAGCAAGAGAGGCTGCAAGGGCGACCCTGAACCGCTGTCCTCTGGACAGGGAATGAGGATTCTTGTCCATCAGATCTGAGACGAGAAGTTTCTTCGCTAAATTGTTTACATTGTATGGACATCTGTTTCTTACAGCTCTTTCCTCAAGTTCCTTCCTTACAGTCTCAAACATTAGAACTAGGTCAGCGTTCTGAGGAACATAACCCATCAGACCAGAGGAGTCGCTGACTGAACGTATGATCCTGCCCAGGGCGATGATCTTCCCTCTCTTAGGTCTCAGAAAACCAGAGATAACCCTTAGCAGCGTGGTCTTTCCGGAGGCGTTGGGTCCCATCACGACGTACACTCTCCCACTGCTCAGTTCCAAGCTGATGTCCTTCAGGACGTACCTTCTTCCCACGTACGAAGCCCAAACCCTGTCGACCTTGAGGATCATGTCCCCATCTGAGATGTCAGTGCGAACCGGATCCGCTGATAGAAGGACTTTTTCGAGAGGAGATAAGTCCATGGGAGATCTCATCTCCTGCTTGAGGAGAATAGAGGCTCTGAAGTTAGCTGGAAGTCTTATACCTAGATTTGCCAACAGTAGGACCTTCTTGTGGAGCTCTCTGCCGTGGACTGTGCTGACCACCATCCCCCTGTCGAGGATGATGACCCTGTCTATCAAGCTATGAAAGGGTATCACCTCTCTGAGCCTGTGTTCTATCAGAATCACGGTCTTTCCCATGGATCTTAGCTCTGTCAGGACTTTCATGAGCTCCTTCGATGATCTCGGCTCTAGATGAGCTAAAGGCTCATCTAAGATAATCACCTCAGACCCCAAGGCGAGAGCACAGGCCACTGCCAGCTTTTGAAGTTGGCCTCCGGAGAGCTCCTCTGATCTCCTGTTCTCCGAACCCTCGAGTCCAACCAGCTTGAGACACTTCTTTCCGATATCCAGATCCTTTACGTCGATGTTCTCCAGAACAAAGAGAACTTCGTCCAGCACCGTCTCTGAGAAAATCTGATCGTAGGGCGACTGAGCGACATACGTCACCTTCCTGGAGAGGCTGGGGGGATGCTCCTTGGCGGGATCAGCTCCAAGGACTTCGACTCTTCCCTCAACCTCAGCCCTCTCCACGTGTGGAATCACTCCGGAGATCACTTTGCCCAAAGTGGACTTGCCGCTTCCGGATCTTCCCAGGATCAAGACGAACTCCTCATCAATTTTCAGGTGAACGCCCTTCACCGCTAAGCCTTCCTCCCTCGGGTATCTCACCCTCAGATCCTCCAGCACCACTCTACTCATGAGCCACACCTCTCACGTAGGTGGACAGCCAGATGCCAGCTAGAAGTCCCGGGATCGTGTAGAGGGCATTTCCCAAGCTGTACATGGCGACATACCACCCAGCGTAGTAGAGTCTGTAGAGTGCAGCATACAGAATGAGATCAACGTACTTATCGACCACCGCGGCAGGAACAAACGAAACCAGTATCCTCGGTCTCGTGATAACACCCCTGCTGGTCACCCCAGCCAGGTACAGGAGGGGCTCGAAGAAGAGGGAGGAAGTGGCCAACCAGAATACCGATATTATGCTCAACCTCCCGAAGAAGAAGGAGTACATGATCCACTTAGAGAACATCACCATGGTGAGCGTGCCGAACCTGGGCCTTAGGGAGACAGCCACCACGTAGAGCATGTAGAGAAAGACGTCATACACCAGACCGGTTATCAACCAGTCGAAAGGTCCGAGAACTGAGGCAATCCCCCAGACGAGCTGTCCGGGAACAAACACTATGGAGAAGATCAGACATCCCATGAGGGAGCATAGGAGCACATCCCCCATGCTCCTCCTCCTCAGATAGTAAGACGTCACGATGAGAAATACGGGGAGGGCAACCCCTCCAGCGAACATCGATAGAATCAGCACACTCCCCTTGGTTGAGATTATCCTCAGAGGGAAGGTCTTCACCAGGACGGGTTTTGAGCTGCCGGCGGGATAAACGAGAACCTTCATCCTATAGCTCCCAGCCAATCTCTCAGGTGATATCGGTGTGAATATGGGAAAGATGTTCTTCTCGCCACCAATCACGTTCTCCAAGGTTATCACACCGTGGTCGCTCTTGGCCTCCTTGGCCTCCAGAGAGGAGGTTGAGATAGGAAGAGTTTCTCCTTTTTCATCTTCGATGAGAACGATCAAGGTATATACACCTTGTCCCTCGACCTTTACGCAGGCCATCGTGAGGAGGTCTGGATGAGCGCTGCTTCTGCCCTCCCCTGTTATCATCCTGACGAATGTCGGGGTGAGGCTGGACCTCACTATGACGGTGTTCGGCTCTGTACGGGGATCCGTTCTACCAAGGGTATCTGTTGGTATCCTCAGATCCAGGTCAATGTCCCAGGAACCCTTTGGGATCAGGACCTCTCTCTTCTCCACGATGCTCCCAAAGGATTCGCATCTAACTACTACAAGACAAGGGCTTCTGCCCACCGAGATTTTGATGGGAAAGGCTCGCAGATCCCGTCTAACCTTGAGAGTGAACCTGTAAGAGGGAGGAGAGAGAAGAGTTCCGTTTGTCACGGTCACAACAATCCTGCCGGAGATCTCATGTCTGGACAGCAACTCAACCATGATCTCTCCCGAGACCGTTGAGTTAGGAGATACCTCAGCTGTTCCTCCCTCAAAGCCCACAGGGATCTGGAGGCTCACCTTAACTTCGTTGATGTCCTGCGCTCCAACGGACATCTTGGGTAGAAACAGAAAAAACAGGAGGAAGATCAGGAGGGATCTGTTCATCTCATGACCCTAGCTCCAAGGCTATCAGCCTGTACTCCCCGACTATCTTTGAGGGTCCTGCTGGGCCTGTGGCCAGGTCTACTGGACCAACGAGTACGTATATCCTCTTGCCAGATGCTGAGACGTCCAGCGGCACGCCGTACTTCTCGGGAATCAGGGTCAGAAACCTGGTCACAAGCTTCAGTCTCGAGGTGTCCCATACGTACACTCCCGACATGGATGCATCGGACGTTATCCAGTCATTGCCCACGCAACCTATCAGGAGGTTCCCGTCCCTGGCGAAGGGGACCACCTTGCCGTACATGGGCTTCCCGAAGAACTTGTCTATGTACAGGAGATCGCCTGTGTTGAGGTCAAACATGAAGAGCTTGGTCTGATTCGGATGCTGGACCATGGGTTTCCTTTCGTACTTGGGATTCCAGTAAACTGAGTACGTTGCGGAGGAGTAGGGGATGATCTTGTCACCCAGAATTCCAGCGAAGTACGTTCCGGCATATATGTAGGATTTTATTGAGGTGTAGTTGCCTCCCTTAACGGGTATCAGAAGAACCTCCGATTCTATTGGAGACATTATGGTAGCCTTCCATGCTATCACAGGCTTTCCCTCCTTCACGGACTTTCCATTGTTTATTACGAAAATCCTACCGTCGCTAGGCTCTACTACAACATACTTACCGTCAGAACTGATTCCGATCCCGTTCCAGATGTTAGTTCTGTTGAACATGGGAACTCTCGGAGGTATGTCCCACCTCCAGAGCGTGCTGCCATCGCTAGCTCTGAGCACAAAGATCGTTCCTCCATGCCACCTAGCGGGTTCTTCAGGGCTGTATCCCCACCAGGTGCACAGCGCCATGTATCTGTCCTTGGAGTCTGTGGCGAACATAGGTATCATCACCCCGGAGGGTCCATCCTCAGGCCACCTCCAGACGACCTTCCAGGTGTCCACGTTCACAGCAACGAGCCTTGAGGCGTACACCCCGACCCACATGCTGATCCTGTACTCCTTCAGGTTGGAGTACTTCTCTCGAATATCAGGATAGATCTTCATCAGATCAGCTGAGACTTTTTTGTACACAGGTCTTTGGGACTTTCCACTTATTATCTTTCCATCGGCCACGAAGTAAAGCCTCTTACCTGAGCTATCGAACCTGATGAAGTTGATCATGTTGCCATACCATGGGCTTTTAGTTATGGTCGCCTCCGTGGCATTGGATGGACCCAAGAGGTCCTTGTCAGCCTTGTAGCTCCATACAGTCTTCCAATCGTTGGTATCGTATACCAAGACCTCACCGTACCTGGAGCTCAGTCCAACAGCGAAGTACTTACCGTCTGGGGAGAAGGCCATGCTGTAAGGAACCCTTCCAAGTCCAAACGTTAAATCCTTTATCTTCTTCCCGTTGGAGGAGAAGACGAAGATCTCACCCTTCTGGGTGGTTACAGCAACGAACCTACCGTCTGGAGAAGATACCACAGATCCCTTTAGGAAGCTGTACCAGGTCCAGGATCTGATGTAAAGACCTCTTTGGATGAGCCATTTTTTATCCACCAGAGGGTCGGTCTTCCAGACGACTTTGAGCTTCGGAAGCTGGGCGGTTGTGATGTTTGTCCGAACAGCGGAAAAGGGGGCTCTCGAAAAGGAATAAGACACAGCTGCTACGGCCACGAGTACCGCCAAAACTGTTATGATGACAGCAACAATTGCTCCCTTAGTCACAGCAGGCCTCCGTCCCGCGACAACCATCATATCACCTTATCAGTGGAAGTAGCACAATAGTATTACTTAAATTATTATTCTTCTCATAAGGCGAAAGGATGGGGGTGAGGCGGTCCAGCTGCTCAACATCCTGCCTTGCCACATCAGATCGGAGCGCCGTTGATTCATCCAAGGAGGGATGATTAACTGTGCACAACCTGGACTTATTTTTTCGTCCTTATATATCTCATGACAATTCTCTGGTCTGCTTTTGGGTATGTCCTAGCTGGAGTGTTGAGTCGAACTGGAATAGCGGAGTTCTTATGGGCCAAGACAGCGTTCATGAGTAGGATAGGAGTCCCTCCCTGACACACGTCCCCGCTCTATACCTGATAAGCCCGAGGGCTGCCCACGCCAGCATCTCCGAGCTTCTCCGAGAAGGAAGAATAAAACCCATTGACATCTACATAGTGACTCTCGTCACGGAGCCGTTTATAAGGATCTACTATGCGTACCGCTACTACCTTCCTGTGCTGCTTCCACTGTGGGGCATCATGGTCCTCTACTTCATCGCCCTGAAGATGCCCTGAGACCTCCTCATCATGGGAGCTGCTGTGATCTTGGGGAGAAGAAGATACCGCTCCGGACATCGTCTTTCCCTCGAGGTGAAGGTGGAGCTCTCCAAGAGAACAGTCATGGAAGGTATTCTCTGGGGACTTAGGTCCTTTGCTGACTTTGGAGTGAAGTTCACGTTGACTTTCCTTGTGGTCGCGGCTTTGATGAAGGCAGACATTGATGAAGAGATTGTCCTGATCCTCAGGCCCTTATTAGCTCAAACCGGTCAGTGCAGATGACCTACCTGATCGCATCTATGTTGAGTCCAAGAGCAGCCCACGGTCTGGTGAAGCTTATGCTCGACATAGGATATCCCATGATGAAGGTGCTATGTTGCGTCTTCTTGGGAAATGGACTCTACACGTCATTGATGGAGTGGTGGAGATATGGTCTTCCATTCTACACATCGCTGTACCCGAGAGATGTTGCCGTCAGATTGCTCCTCCTGAGGTATGGTCTCTCGTCCTTCTATGCATTCCTGCTGGGGGCTTTGTTGCTAATTCTGTGAGCTGGCGGCACACCTCCATCTTGGTTGTATAAAACTAGATAGCGCACAACAATCTGTGTGAGAAAAAGTATCTACGTTGTTACAAGTACTGAAGGGATCCCCAGAGGTACCGCTGGATGAATGAAGGTGGGTTTTAGCATGGACCAGTGCATATCGATCCACCTCTGGGTTTGACACATCATTGAGGCTTTGAAGATCACTAAGTTGATCTTCTCCCCGTGAGACTTTAACTTCTTTGAAAGGCATCCAAAAAGGATCTTTAAAAGAAGGATTACAACTCTACGTTCCGTTTCCGAAGGTCCGTCCATGAGTGGAGATGAGAGGTTCTCCGCTAGGAATGCATCGAAAGCGTAATGAGTCCTAGCGGAATATTCTACATATCCTCAGCTGAGTTCTATGTGAAAGCTACCAACCTCAGGTCTCTCCACTATAGGTTCTTGAGGATCTCAGATCCTATCCGCATCAGGAGATTATTGTCCCTAAGCTCGGTGCAGTACATGGGAAGCTCCATCACCTTCAACCCGAGGTTTCTGAGCTCCCTCAGGTACTTCCGCTGAACCTCCATCCTTTTCCTGAGGAAGGCACAGGAGGCATCTTCTATCACAAAGTTCACAATTAGGAGCTTTATCCTCAATCCTTCCTTCTCAAAATCCCTTTTTATTCTCTTCAGCTGCTCGACTCCAAGTCTCTCAGGGATTGTTACGGCCACAAACTCTATATCCTTCAGGAATGAGAAGATCTCCTCGGCCAGGAACCTCCAGCTTTCCACGATTGAGAGGACAGACCTCCTGCCCTCCTCAGTGAGGGGTTTGCGTAACTTCGCGTAGAGCTTGGCTGCTCTGTTCAAGTGATCCACAAAGAGGATCGGCATCCTCAGAAGCCTGAAAGTATGCCCTGCTGGAGCGGAATCCCAGACCACGAGATCGTAGTTGCCCGATCTGGCCTCCTTCATCACAAAATAGAGCATGAACTCCTCATCTATTCCAGGAGCCGTGCCTATGTAGTCCAGGATGCTCCTGTCCACATCGGCCACTGCCCTGGCCACCTGATATACCTCCTCGCCGAACTCGTTCTTCCACATGTCTAGAACCTTAGACAGAGAGAGCTCCATCGCCCACAATCCCTTCTCGACCTCAACCTTCTCATCCCTGACGTCTGTGGTGAGGAGGTCGGAGAGGGAAGGAGCCTGGTCCGTAGATATCAGAAGCCTCTTACCGCTTGAGGCCAGGGCTGTGGCTGTCGACAGGGTGGTCTTCCCAACACCACCCTTTCCAACGAACATAAGAACCCGAGTCATCTCTTTCGATCGTTGATGAATTGTTTTAAGGATTTTCCCGTGAGAGACCGGCCAATGTTTTTGAT
Source organism: Thermoproteota archaeon (assembly GCA_027491735.1). Lineage (GTDB taxonomy): Archaea > Korarchaeota > Korarchaeia > Korarchaeales > Korarchaeaceae > Methanodesulfokora. Next base: position 91,612 of record JAOZGP010000004.1, read on the forward strand.
GGGTCCGGGAATCAATATCCAAAAATTTTAAGTTTTCGCTCTTAAACCCCCTGATGGATTTCAGCTGAGAGAGGACCGAGTTTGGGTGAGATAAGAGTTCGATTCTCCGGTATTGCTGTCTTTCTCTCATCGGTTCTAGCGTACATAATCGGCATGGCTTTTACTGTCTACGTGGCTAGAGCTCTCACTAAGGAAGAGTATGGTATCTATGGGTTCATAGCAAGTCTTTATAGTTTAGCTCTGATGCTCAGCTCGGCGATCTCCTTCTGGGCATTCAGAGCGAGGGCCAGGGGAAGAAAGGTTATCGGAACCGCTGTCCTCGGGGAGATCATTTTGTCCGTGCCGGCATCACTTACCCTAGGCGCATACCTGCTGACCCATGCAGGACTGGACCTCCAGTGCGTGTTCGTGGTTATGGCCTACGTGGTCATCGGTTACCTCGTCTCGGGTTTAAACGTCCTTTTTAGAGCGATAGCACCCCACAAAACGTCGTATAGGAGCTTGATTGTTTCTATTGTTAAGATCTCCGTGGGTTTACTTCTGGTCTTCTACCTAAGGCTTCTTGGAGCACTGATCACGCTGACCCTGGGTGTCCTGATCTACGGGCTCTATGTCCTCAGGTACGCTGGAGGGGAGCTCAGGGGCTCCATAGACCTGGATCTCCTCAGGCAGTGGCTGTACTGCTTCTGGATCGTGATTATACTGAACTCCGCTAATGTGATCTTCCTGAACGCTGACATGTATTACCTCGGGTTTAACGGTCTTTTCTCCGCATTAGGATCTTATACGGCCGCCAAGAGAATAGCTAACTGGATGACTTTGGCTTCCTCTCTCAGCATTGGCCTATCTCCAGCTCTTTTATCTGGAGGGGGTAAGGAGAACGTCGACTCGGTGCTGGATCTGATGATGATGTTCACCGTGCCGATGGTTGTGGGCGCCGTTGTCATGAGTAAGGATCTCGTATGCGTGTTTGGAGCCAAGTACATGGAGGCCAGCAACTCCCTTGAGATCCTAGCAATATCGATGCTGTTTTTCCTCCTGTCAAATGTGCTGGACGGGGCCGTCAGATCACTGGACGATGTGGACAGGTACGAGCTCAAGCTGAGATCTCTCCTCAAGAGTTACATCTTCAAGTTAGCGGTTCTCAGCTATGTGGGATTGGCGGTAGAGCTTCTGTCCATGCTCCTGCTAGCGCCCAGAGCTGGCCTGGATGGAATAGCTCTTTCCGTACTCTGTGGAAGCGTAACCCTCTTGATAATCAGGTACAATCTGGCAAGGAAGGTCGTCCAGCTGAGTTTGACGAGATTAGTTAAGAGAAGTTCGCTCTACCTTATGTGTAGCTTGATCATGGCTTTAGTTCTTTCAGTTCTTCCAAAGGGAAGGATTTCCCTCGTCATACTTTCCGTGGGTGTAGGATGTGTGGTTTACTTCCTCCTGCTCTACCTAGCGGACGAAAAGTTCAGAGGAATGGTGTGCATTGGTCTCTACAGGGACATAATTCCGCTTATCAGGAGAAAGATTCACTCCTCCAGGAGGTCCAGAACTATGCTTTTGAAGTCGAGCACTGTTTTCGGTTCTCTTGGCAGGGGAACATTGCTGGACCAGAACCCGTAATCAGAGTGGGTGAACTTCCCGCTGTCAAACCCATGATCACTGACAATCAGCTTGGCCGCATCATCCGGGGCTGAGGACACCATCTCGTTCAAGCGTTTGTACACATCATACATCCTAAGCCTATGCTTCATCTTCTTTGTGGGGAACATATGATGGGCGAAATCAGGCAAGGGGGAGTAGAACATGACTAAATCGTGATCTGGCAGAGCTAACAAGGCCTCCCTCCAGAGCCTTTCAACATCTGAGAAGACCCTGCCCAGGGCCTCAAGCTTCTCCTCGAGAGGCCTGTTGTATACCAATCCTATGCTCATCCTGTATCTCGCTATCAGATCGTCGTTGTAGGATGGTATCTCCTTAGCCCACACCCTGTACCCCTTGCTCTCAGCAATCTGGAGAAAGGTATCCCTCCTGGCCTCCTCAGGCATTCTCTCCATCCCACAGTCCAGGTTCTTGATTCTGAGATTTATGGCCACCCTCCTTAGATGTAGGTTCCTTATGGGGATCATCCTCCTTATCTTGTAGAGGAGGTAAAACTTACCCCAGGTTCTCCTTCCCAAGCTCTCGCTTGAAAAACCGTATCTATATGAGGGATTTCCTGTGAGAAAACTAGCCCATATCAGAGGGGTGTAAAGAGGATTGCCTTCCTTAACAGCCGGTTTCACATCGTACCTGCCGTAATAGCGCTGCATTAAATTATCTAACTTCCAGGAGAGGACGTCCTCATACTCCAAGCAATCGAGGCCTATGACGAAGACCTTCACAGGATCACCCTTGTGCAGTTCATCAGCTGGTCTATCAGTGAACCACCACGATCTAAAAAATGATGGCTTCATGAGGAGCTTGGCCGTGCAACGACCCTCATCCTCACAGGCGAGTTCACACCACCACTACCGAGTATCCGCTGGTGAGCTTTCTGTTCAGTAACCTCATTTCCGGGGGAAGAAGGACTTGTACTCGTTATTTGTCCTAGCTGGGAGGCCCTTGCTTTAACGGATGGTAGTTCATGGATGCTAGCGAGTTGAACACCACCAGATTGATGTCAGGAGGCAGGGGCGTATAACGTCTGTAGCGCGATGGCCTTCATGACACCGACCTCCGCTCGGGATTGTGAGGATGGGGTGGACTGGGGAGCTTGACCGATGACTTGAAGGTGCCCTCAGGAAGGCCATC
>JAOZGP010000013.1 GCA_027491735.1 Thermoproteota archaeon
AGTTAGGTCTCCTTCGGACTTGCCCCACATGCCGGAGATCACCTCCGAAGAACTCAAAATCTAAGATCCGGAAGGATAAAGGATGCGTCACACCTTTAACATCCACGAAACAACCCGAGGACCGCGAATGAATTTTTCCGTCAGTGAACCGAGGCATGATGTGGCTTCTGCAGTTCTTGGGGAGGACGCATCCCAAAAGCCATCTGGATGTACCTCCATGGTCTCCTTCCTGACGACCTCGGGCTCCTCTACAGTTACGCAAGCCAGTCTCTTGCATAACGAATCAGAATATAGTTATAGATGACTTTTAGAGCGCTTTTTCAGGTAGAAGCACCTGTTCAACAGCTTCCAGGCCTGTCGAAAATATGAGTAAAAGTTTTTAACGTCAGTGGGGTGGTAAATACTATGCTCTCAGCGAATCTGCTGAACGCTGCACTCATCTGTACAGTGCAGATATTCGCCATACTCAATCCCGTAAGCGTGATTCCAACCTTCTTAGCCATGGCTGAGGACAGAAGCCAGGAGGAGCTGAAGGAAATAGTGAGGATAGTCGGTGTGACCATATTCGCTCTGATGGTGGTGTTTGCTGTTCTGGGGGACCTGGTACTACAGTTCATGAGCATAAGCGTCGACGACCTGAGGTTTGGAGGAGGAATTCTCCTTATGATAATATCCATGGACATGCTGAGGGGGATGGCCAGGACCAAGACCTTGGAGAAGGTGGAGTTTGCCGTCGTGCCTATATCCACTCCTCTCCTTGTGGGTCCTGGAACCATAACCACGGTGGTCATCCTTTCAGCTGATCTCAAGGCGAGCTATGGACCCTTGGGCGTAGCGACGGTGATAGCTGCTGCAGCGGTAACAGCAGCGCTCACCTATCTGATAATGAGGTACGCCTCCTCCTTGACCAGATATCTTGGGATAAACGGGATCAGAGCTCTGGGAAGATTTATGGCCATAATAATAGCTGCCACCGCTGCGGACATGATTCACAAAGCTGTATCAGATTGGGTCAGTGAGTGGTTCTCCTCGAGGACGGGAAAACCTTAAGGGTAAAATTCTTCCTGTGAAATGTCATCACATGAGCAGAGACCTGGTCTCCCTCTCGATGGTTGCTCTCCCGATCCTTTTCATCACCTCGGCTGGGCTGGTTGTTAAAAGGAGCTCTGAGAGGGAAAAATCAACAACCTCAAAGCGGCGAAAAAAAGTGGATGTGCTCATTCTTGTGGATAACAGCCGATACAACAACCTCAAGTCTCCTTGGGGGCTGAGCATGTTGGTCAGGGCCTGTGGCCATCAGGTGCTGTTTGACACGGGTCCGGACCCGGAGTCCTTGGGATATAATGCTGAGAAGCTCGGGGTTGATCTCTCCATGACGGATGCCGTGGTGATATCACACGAACATGGTGATCACGTAGGGGGACTGACATACATCGCCGCTGTAAAGCCAGGCATCAAGGTGTACGTTCCTCAGGGCATGAGTCCCTCCATTAAGAGATGGATGGAGGACCTTGGGCTCGCTGTGGTGGGCGTCGGTGACACAGCAGAGATATGCCCGTGCATGGCGGTTGTGGGGGAGCTCTACGGTCCTCCCTATGAGGAGAGCCTAGCTGTCAGGACGGGCGATGGCTTGGTGGTTCTGGTGGGATGTAGTCATCCTGGGGTGGACAGAATGGTCTTGAAGGCGAAAAGTGATCTTAGGATGAGGCCTTTAGCGGTGATAGGAGGGTTTCACCTGACCTACGCCTCGCTGGAGAGGATAAGGAGTGTGGTGGGGAGGCTGGTGTCTGAGGGAATTTTTAAAGTATATCCCCTTCACTGCAGCGGATCCCTGGTGAGGAGGGTCCTCAGAGGTTCTCATTCAGGGAGGTATGAGGAAGCTCATGTGGGAAGCTTGATCTCCTTCGGGGATGGTCATGAAACTAGCTAGATTCAGATACAAATTTCTCGAGAGCTATGGCATCGTTCTCGATGATCTCCTGATCCCAAAGGAGAGATTGGAGAAGGAGCTCGGCCTAACACTTCCCTGCTCGCTGGATGATCTGATAGCCCTTGGCGGGGTTGATCTCTTGAGGAGGGCCATGGACTCCACATCGAGAGGGTTCAGGCTGGAGGATGTGGAGCTTCTGGCGCCGCTGAGAAATCCTCCTAAGATGATATTTCTCGGTCTCAACTACATGAGTCATGTAAGAGAGCAGAACGCCAGGATGCCTGGAGGCGTGGTGATCTTCCTGAAGCCGAGGACCTCCATAGCTGGTCCGTTTGAGGAGATAGAGGTTCCCTCAGACTACACAAGCAAGGTTGACTACGAGGGCGAGCTTGCTCTCATCATAGGCAGAAGGTGCAGGAGAGTCGACAGGGAAGATGCCCTGGACTTCGTTCTGGGATACACTGTTGTGAACGACGTCAGCGCCAGGGACATACAATTCGCTGACAAGCAGTGGACCAGGGGCAAGTCTCTGGACAAGTTCGCTCCGATGGGGCCCTGGATAGTGACAGCTGATGAGGTGGGAGATCCCCATAATCTCAGGATAAGGACTCGACTCAACGAGGAGCTCATGCAGGACTGCAGCACCTCGGACATGATATTCAAGATCTCGGATGTGATATCCGAGCTCAGCAGGGGCATGACTCTGGAGCCCGGAGATCTGATAGCTACAGGAACTCCTGCCGGTGTGGGGATATTCAGAAATCCTCCTGTCCTGATAGAGGATGGAGATGTGGTGGAGATTGAGGTTGAAAGGGTGGGGAGGATAAGAAACAGGTTCAGGTTTGTGTGAGCGGCCTGACCTTCATGCCCAGCAGGAAGGCGACCAGTTTCACCTCCTTGGTGAGATCCCCCATGACGATTACGAGATGACTCCCGACACCGAGTCTAGCCAGGTAATCTGGATCCACTCTCAGGTCAGTGAGCACCTGAGTCCTACAATGCCCCTCACTAATCCTCCCACTTCTGAGAACCCTACACTTTCCCAGAACAATTTCGTTGAGGCTTGGCAGGATCTTGGCGAGCGTGACCTCACTTCTGAGGATCTTGCCCTCGATTCCCACACCTCCCCCGGACTCGAAGTGGGTTGTCAAGCGAACGTGATCTGTGATCCTGCTTGGGACTGTACAGTGTGCTAGGAAGAGCTCTCTCCTGAGATCAGATATATTCGCCATCCATGCGGGCTTGCCGGAGATCGACATAAGCAGGTGCATTGTGAGGAGGGATGGGATGTCTCCCTCACATGCCGCTGGTATCCCCTCGTCCAGAAGCCTGCAGAGGGCCAGGCATCCAGTTCTTGGGAGAAGGTCGAAACATCTGATGGTGATCGGCCTCCCAGCTGATATCCTTCTAAGGGCGGCGCAGACTCTTCCGGCCTCCAAGAGGTCCTTGCTGTCAACCTCCTCTCCGATCTCCCATTCCGGGATCTCTTTGAGAGCCTCCTCATCTCCAATTTCGGAGAGAATTCTCGAGAACTCTTCCATGGGTATGACCCCAATCCTCAAGCCGAGCTTCTTCGTGAGCAGAGATCTATCCACTCTGTTGTGGATCAGCCACTTGCTCGGTCCCCCAACAGATATGATCTCGCCCTTCAGAAACCTTCTTACCCCCCTCAGGGCCCTGTTCAGGTTTGGGAGATCTGGATCTTCGAGGACGATCTCTGCTCTGGTCATCTTTGAGATCTCGGGATAGGCCTCCAGGCAAGCCGCCAACGAGTTATTAGTGCTGAAAGCTAGGAGAATGATGGATCTAGACATCTCAGCGATCCTCAAGATCAAATGCTCCGTGCCTCCTGTCAGAACCGGAACCACAACCACGCTGAAATCATCGAGCTTTGGCAGATCAGACGATCTGATGATGGGATCAAACATCTCATCAAAGTCCAACCTCAGGAGAGGGTTAAGCTTTCCTCTCACAGAGGCTTCATCGTGAATTTCAGAGTGAACTGGGAGAAGGGCTGAGCTGAAATCAACCATCAGGCTTAAAACTTAATCCCTTTTTATTAACATTATTGGGAGAAATGGACGTTAGTCCTCGTGATATCCTCGCAAACCTCATGCCGCCAGTATTTGTGCTATCTGGAACCATACTCCTTTACAGATCGCCGATAACAACTTTTTCCGCAATAAAGCTGGAGATCGAGTCGATAAAGGTTTTTGTGGAGGGAGTTGCTGAGAAAAACCTGATAGTAGGCCTCAAATCATTTTTGGAGATGTTCCTCATGAAATTCCTTATCCCTGAGGTGTTACCTCTAGCCCTGATATGTTTCGGCCTCACGATGGCTGTCTACCTCTACGACAACGTCCGGAAGGACGCCTTGCTCGTCGGAATGACGATAGTTCTCCTGCTTGTGGCGGTGTACACAAGATCGGTGCCGGCAACCTCGGTCGTCCTGGCGGCCCTCATCACCTCCGCTGTGGCCATCCGGAAGGTGGACAGAAAGCTGGCTAGCATGTACGGATACATGAGGATGGTGATGAGGATCTTCTCCATGATAGCCCTCCTAGGACTGGCTGCGACAATTTTCTTACATTATCCAAAGTATTCAAAATTTATAGAAAAAGAGAACCTGGCCCTTGTTAACTCCATGATGGGGAGCATGCTTAAGAAAAACCCCGCGGAGAACTACACGATAGGCCTGATGAACTCCTTGGAGAAGGCTAATGACCAGATATACTCCCAAATATCCAAGGACCAGAGGTGCGAGGAGTGTGCAGCAGCGTATCATGAGGCCCTGAGGAAGTACCTTGAGGAGAGCAGGGGCCTCGTGAGGAAGCATAGTGAGAGCCTGATTCCCTCGATGGTACATAACACGAATTCCTTCAAGGCGTTGTGCAAGGGCACTCCTCTCTGGATCTACCTAGAGGGCATGCTAGCGATGGAGATAGTGTTCCTCCTGCTGCTAGCTCCGATAGTCCCCATCATTCACGAGATCAACCTCAGGGTTTTGTAGAATCCCTCGGACCTTTAAATGAGAAAACTTTATACCGATCTCGATCAAACTGACATTAGGGAGAGCGATTTCCTTGTCGGAGGATGAAGTAAGAGGGGAGGTCTGGTTCTACACCTCCTACACGGATGTCTTCCTTCCGATCGACTTGTCCTATGAGGATGTGATCAGGGGACTTGAGAGCACAGATGGACTGATCGATCTCGTCAATGAGATCGCTGAGATGTTCTCGCGGATGATGGAAAGAGAGAAGACTCCCAAGGTCAGGTGGGCCTACTTGGACCTCAGCGAGGAGGAGGTGGTCATCAGATGCAGGATGGAGTACAGGGAGGGGAGCATGTTCTGGAGTGGAGATGCCTATCTCTTCGGTCTGAGAACTCCCTCACCGACATATAGTGAGAACATCGAGCACCTATCCGAGATCCTAAGAAGACATAGGAACATACTCGTCCTTCCGGAGGACATGCTCAGATCCCTTCCCTCTCAGAAGTGGGAATCCAGACCGGGCGTGGGGATCGACAGAAGCTATAGGGACTGACAGCCTAACTCAACATTTTTACGCTCATCTCTTCGACATTGGTCTCAGGTGGAATCGTCATGTCCAGAACCTCTTACCTCCCCGGCTTCTACAAACTCTCCCCGGAGGAGAGGGTGAGGATAGTAAAAGAGTTTGCTGATCTGACGGAGGAGGAAACACAGCTCCTTCTAAAGGCCGGAAATTTAGATCTCTCGGTTGCTGACAGAATGATAGAGAACGTCATAGGAACCTGGCCCCTTCCTCTCGGCGTGGCCACATACTTCGTTATAAACGGGAGGGATTACCTGATACCCATGTCGATAGAGGAGCCGTCAGTCGTTGCAGCTGCCAGCAATGCAGCTAAGATGGCCAGACCCGGAGGAGGATTTGTGGCCTCTAGCACCGATCCGATAATGATCTCCCAGATACAGCTGGTGAAGGTCGAGGATCCTGAGGAGGCAAGGAGGCAGATACTGGCTGAGAAGGAGAAGATACTTGAGATAGCAAACTCTCAGGACCCAGTGCTCGTGAGGCTTGGAGGAGGAGCCAGGGACATCGAGGTGAGAGTGATAGACACCGAGATGGGCAAGATGGTGATCACACATCTCTTGGTCGATGTCAGGGACGCTATGGGAGCTAACACGGTTAACACAATGGCCGAGGCCGTAGCTCCCTTCATAGAGAGGATAGCAGGCGGAAAGGTGTACCTGAGGATAATATCAAACTTAGCGGACAGGCGTCTCGCTTCAGCCAGAGCTATCTGGAAGAAGGATGCGATAGGAGGAGAGGAGGTCGTGGAGGGCATACTTCACGCCTACACCTTCGCCGCAGCGGATCCCTACAGGGCCACAACACATAACAAGGGCGTAATGAACGGTGTGATAGCGGTTGCCAGGGCGACGGGCCAGGACACCAGAGCCATAGAAGCTGGAGCTCATGCCTACGCCGCCAGAAATGGGAGGTACACCACCTTGACCAGGTACTGGAGGAACGAGGACGGGGATCTGGAGGGTTACATAGAGATGCCCATGGCTGTGGGAATCGTAGGGGGGATAACGAGGGTCCACCCTATAGCCAAGATAGCCCTCAAGATATTGGGAGTGAAAACTGCTAGGGAGCTTGCTGAGGTGATGGCAGCCGTAGGTCTGGCTCAAAACTTTGCTGCCCTCAGGGCTTTGGTCACGGAGGGGATTCAAGCTGGGCACATGAAGCTTCACGCTAGAAACCTGGCCATGGCTGCTGGTGCTACACCAGACATAGTCGATGAGGTTGTTGAGAGAATGGTCAGGGAGAAGGCCATAAGGTTCGACAGGGCCAGGGAGATAATAGAAGAGATCAGACGTTCGAGAGGGTGAACCTCTTTTTAATGTTTATATTTTTTCTCTCTACCCCGAGCTAGGTGATCTGTTTGATAAGAGGAGGGTGGACTGGAAGGATATTGAGGATGAACTTAACTGAGGAAAAGGTTCAAATCCAACAACTGGATGGTAAGGTTGCTGTTGACTTCCTTGGAGGGAGGGGCTTCGCCATAAAGGTCCTTTGGGATGAACTTCCTAGGGGGACCGATCCACTCTCCCCAGACAACAAGTTGATATTTGCAGTCGGTCCGTTGACAGGTCTCCCATTGCCAAGCAGTGGAAAGGTTGTCGTGGCTGCTAAATCACCGCTGACCGGTGGGTATGGGGACGGGAACATAGGGACGAGAGCCGCGGTACATCTCAAGAGAGCTGGGTATGATGCCGTGGTTATCGAGGGAAAGGCTAAGAGACCAAGCATCCTAGTGGTAGAGGACGATGACATCAGGATAAAGGCTGTAGAGGAGCTGTGGGGAAAGGATACATGGGAAACCCAGGAGATCCTCGAGGAGGAGTATGGCAAAACTGCGGGAATACTAGAGATAGGTCCAGCGGGTGAGAGACTCGTCAAGTACGCTGTGGTCATGTCGGAGAAGGGAAGGGCAGGGGGGAGGCCGGGGATGGGAGCAGTGATGGGATCCAAGAACCTCAAGGCTCTAGTGGTCAGAGGAACCAAGGAGATACCTGCGGCCAACAGGGACAAACTCATCGAGATGGGTAGAGAAGCCTACAGTGAGATCCGCAACGCCGAGAACTACGACTTCTGGATGAGGCAGGGTACAATGGCTGCCTTCAGATGGTGTCAGGAGAACAGCACACTTCCAACGAGAAACTTCAGCGAGGGGGTGTTTGAGGATGCCGATAAGCTCGATGGAGAGGCCATGGAGAAGTACTACAAAGTGGGCCAAAAAGGATGTCCTAACTGCAACATGCAGTGCGGCAACATAAACGAGATAAAGGAGGGTCCGATGAGGGGCGAGAAGGTGGAGATAGACTACGAGAATATAGGAATGCTCGGCTCCAACCTGGGAATAGGGAACATGAACTACGTTCTGTCCCTCAACCTGTTGGCGGATAAAATGGGTGTGGACACGATAAGCCTCGGAGGAACGCTGGCCTTCGTCACCGAGGCCTATAAGAGGGGACTTTTAAGCAGAGAGGAGATAGGACTTGAGCCTGATTGGGGGGATGGGGAGACCTATCTAAGGATGGCGGAGATGGTGGTGAGGAGGGAAGGCTTCGGGGATAAGATGGCTGAGGGAACCCTGGCTCTGGCCAGAACGATAGGCAACGGAGCTGAAAAGTTTGCCATACAGGTGAAGGGGCTTGAGGTCTCGGCTTATGAGTGTCACACCCTACACGGAATGGCTCTGGCCTATGGGACTTCCCCGATAGGAGCTCATCACAAGGATGCCTGGTTCATCTCGATAGAGATAGCTGAAGGAAGGGACATAATCAATAAGGAGAAGGTCGAGAAGCTTGTGGAGATGCAGAGGAGGAGAAGCTTCTTCGAATGCGCTGTGGCCTGTAGGCTACCTTGGATAGAGCTCGGCTTCAACCTAGACTGGTATCCCAAATTCATGGAGGCAGCGACAGGGCTGAACTTCACTTGGAGGGACTTCTATCAGATCACCGACAGAACCTACGCTCTGATAAGGGCCTTCTGGATCAGGGAGTTCAATGGAAAATGGGACAGGAAGATGGACTACCCGCCTGAGAAGTGGTTCACGGATCCGCTCACGAAGGGACCCTACGCCGGAAGAACCCTAAACAAGGGGATATATGACAGAATGCTCTCCTGGTACTATGAGATAAGGGAATGGGATGGGAGAGGCATCCCGACTAAGAGAACCCTTGAGGAGCTCGGATTGGACTACGTCATACCGGAGTTGGAGAAGGTAACTCCTCTCTCCGACTAAAAAATTCCTTCTTTTTTACGAGGGAGGATGACGTTATCTGTGGGATACGACGTGCGCTTGAGCATGAAGGGATCTTACTGCATTCAGCGTTTTTACGTCAGTAGAGACATCTGCGGAGTTGACGAATGAATTAGCATGGAATAGTTCATGCCTTAAATTTTACTGGTGAAGTTTACGGTTTCATAGCGTTAACTTGTCGTTAACTTGTGTTTTATCGGCTTCAATGTGAATGGAATAGGAAATCAGGAGAAGAAAATCGATATCATCGCGCTAGGGCTTCTGACATGAGAGCTTGTGAGATCAGGCGTTTGCTCGAGGCTTCGAGCTCATATGCCCTTCAGAGCTTCAGAGCGGTCACGAACTTCCACAGTTTGGCGTGGGGAGTGTCATTTCTCCAGAACGAGCATTTTATTTCTGTAATCGATCGTGACCTTGAACTCCTTCAGGAAGTTATACCCCAACACCCCATCTATCGATTTCTGGAGGACCGTAGTTAGGCCGAGTAGGTCCATGATCCCTACCTGCAGGTTTCTGACCTGAGCCCCTCCTACATCCACCGAGTCGACTTCGCTGAGCAGGATCGCCACCTTCATCCCTGCGCTGAGCCCCTCCTTTCTTCCTGTCACCTCAAGGTCCATGTCCTCCGCTAGGTCAACGGAGATTATGGTCAGGGAGGAACTGATGTCCACAGCAAAGGTATAAGGTCCCCTTCCGTTCACCTTGGCCTTGATAAGGACTATTGGCTTCTCCTCATCGACTATCTCGAAGCTCTCCTTGAAAACATTTTTATCCTTTCCCTCATCGCGATGCATGATGTCATTTCTGAAGAAGCTTTTTGTTAAACATTGTGCAAACTGCGGTAGGGAGATAAGGGGCAAGGACTACGTCTGGAGAGGAAAGCACTTCTGTTCCGAGAAATGTAAGAGGACGTACAGAAGGGAGCATAGAAAGAAGTACAGAAGAGGGGGAAAAGAGCTACCAAAAGATACGTTTCAGGCCATCTACTGGAGGTGACCCCATTCAAATACCTCTCGATGATCTCCAAGAAGCTGTCCTTCACGGGCTTGTAGATCTCCTCAAAGAAACTCCTCCGGCTCTTAGGAGCTCTCCTCTGGAATGAGGAAGGGTACTTGATGGCCGCATTTCAGATCCTCCCATAGGTCTCATAGGGAGCAAGAGGGTCTATCCTCCTTGCTATTTGACGGTCGTAGTTCTCAGGTCTCTGTATCCGATCTGATCTGACTGATCTGACTGATTTGATTTGATCCGCTGATCCCCTATGGTGAGATATCCATCTTGAGAGATGAAAACGAAGGCGAGCTCATCTCCGATCTTCTCTCCCTTAAATCCACTCTCTGGAGCAGAAGCCTTCAGTAAAGCTCTGACCATTCTCGCACTCACGACTTCCCCTTCTTTTGGTTCGAGCGCAAAATATGGCTCTATTCAAATCGAAGGACTTGACCCTTTCCAGGTCTCCAGTCAACAGGTAGTATCTAACTGCCTGAAGGAGAGCCATGACCTGAAATCTTCCGATCCTTCCAGGTGGGATCTTCTTGGCCACAACAGCGAACTTTCTCTCTCCTGCTCGCCTCACCTTACTCCTTGGGCTCCCTCCTCCGGAGTATCCTCCTACCTCCTCTAGGGACCTTCTTCCAAGCTCATCAGCCTTGCCTTCCCTATATCGATTCCAGTCCCTGTTGTGTCTGAACTCCTCAGGATTTATCCACTCTGGAGAAAACACATCGATCTCATCGGCCCGAAACACACAGCCACAACATCTACGGTCCTATGCAAGGAGAACAGAGCTGTGAATACCCTCTTGAAGTCCATCTCATTTTCAACAGCTAAGGATCGTCTCATGCTCCTGTTCCTCCCGACTATGCCGGTCACTCTTTCCCTACATCTCCTCAGCGCATACTCCACAGCGGAGCAGGATACATCGAGGAGATTCCTCCCCCTGAGCAGATCCCGGGAGAAGGTCCTCTCATGGAGGTGAACATGACATCCTCTCCGGACCACTTGAGATGGATAGACTTCCTCACACCCTCCCTTTCGAGCTGATCCACAATGGTCCTGGCAAGCTCAAGAGTCAGCTTCCACTCATCAAGCTCGTTGTCTATGTCCAAGGTGTGGAGTAGATGATGTTCCTCGGATCGTTGATGCTCTTCCTCGTGGTCAGTGTTCTGCAGACGTTGGCCGTTGCGTAGATAGTCCTAGCTCTGGAGAAAGAGAACCTCTTCATGAGGCTGCTCACGCTGTCCGGATCAGGATCCTTAGGGGTGTGCTTTCCATGTATCTCTGAAGAAGGACTCGCCTGCCAATGCGGTCCATCTCCCCTGCAGTACTTGGCTATTTCCTCTGCCACATCCCTCCTGGAGGTGCTTAACACATCCATCACGTCATCAGATCGGAGGGAGGATAAAGCACTATTTTCAAAAATATAAGTTTAAGAACATAGTTGGACATAACTTTTTAAAATTAAAGAAAAATACTTGAACTCATGAGATCGTCCATCAGACCCCTGCTGGTAATCGTCGTGGTAGTTATAGTGCTCGCAGTCTCAGTTCTCATGATTTTAGGCCAACAAAAGAAAAAAGAGACACTTGTTGTGTTCCATGCTGGTAGCCTGAGCATTCCACTGAAGGACCTGAAGCCAGGGGCTGAACGATATCTGGCGTCTAAGGGCTACGACGTCACGTTCCATTTTGAGGCAAGCGGTAGCGTCATGGCCGTCAGGAAGGTGACCGATCTTCATAAAAAGGCAGACGTACTAGCTGTGGCAGACTACACACTCCTCAGGGACATGATGTATCCTGAACACGCGGACTTCTACATAGCATTTGCCACCAACGAGCTTGTGCTGGTCTACATTAACAAGAGCAAGCACTCCGACACGATAACAAGCGACAACTGGTTTGAGGTGCTCAAGGATCCGGCCGTGAGGTTCGGGTTCTCAAATCCAAACATGGATCCCTGTGGCTACAGGGCACTCATGTCGATGAAACTAGCTGACCTCTACTATGGAAAGCCAGTGTTCGAGGAGCTCGTTGAGAGAAACACCGACATAAGAGCTGAGGGCAACAGGATAGAGGTGCCCAAGGACATCTCCGTGACCGGGGAGAAGTTGGTGATAAGGCCCAAGAGCGTGGATCTCCTAGCCCTTTTAGAGAGCGGATCCCTTGACTATGCCTTTGAGTACAGGAGTGTGGCCGTGCAGCATCACCTGAAGTACGTGGTCCTTCCGGACAAGATCAACCTGAAAAACCCGTCGCTGAAGTCCTGGTACGAGCAGGTGAGCGTGCACCTGACCTCGAAAAACGTCACCATAACAGCCTTGCCGATAGTTTACGGGATCACAATTCCGAAGGGCGCTCCTCACAGGGAGCTTGCACTCCTCTTTCTGAAGTACCTCCTCACAGACGGGAGAGAGATATTCAAGAAGAATGGGCAGAGCTTCCTTCCCGAGCCTCTGGCGTGGGGTACGGTGCCGGATGAGATAAGGCCTCTGGTGAGGACGCCCTCCTGAATCCCGCTCCCGCACAAACTCCTTTCTTTGTTCTCCTATGGTGTCGTGGTGGACGGTTGAGCGGAGGCAAAAATCCAGGGGAAAATGAAAGTTTAAGTCTTCTATGGGATTTTGGGGCACGTTATGGGCAGAAGGAGTCTTGACACGATCTTTGCTGCTCTGGGATCCTTTCTCCTCGTCTACATAACCTTGCCGATAACCTCGATGATTCTCCTACAGGCAGGAGATCTTGGATCCTTGGAATCGACCCTCAGAGACCCAGAAGTCATCTCAGCGTTGGAGAACTCGGTGATCACAGCTACGGTCACAGCCTTACTTGCAATCGTTCTTGGGGTTCCCTTGGGGTACGTGTTGGCCAGGAAGGAGTTCAGGGGGAAAGACCTTGTCCAGGGAATGGTGGATGTGCCCATAGTGATACCTCACTCCGTGGTAGGCATAGCTCTCCTCACGACATTCTCTTCATCCATCCTGGACAATTATCTAGGGATCATAGCAGCGATGCTCTTCGTATCCGCTTCCTTCACGGTCAACGCAGCTAGAGATAGGTTCGCGTCCATAGACGAAAGACTGGAGCACGTGGCCAGAACTCTGGGGGCCAGCAAGTGGAGGACCTTCACTACGGTGACCTTTCCCCTATCGCTTCCAGCGATTCTCAGCGGGGCCATAATGACATGGGCTAGAGCCATAAGCGAGGTAGGAGCTCTTCTTGTAGTCGCCTATTACCCGAAAACTGCTCAGATACTAGTGCTTGACTACTTCGAGGAGTTCGGACTGTCTGCTTCCAGACCTGTAGCCGTGTTGCTGGTGCTGATGAGCCTTTCAGTCTTCGTCGCGTTGAGGTGGTCCCTTGCTAGAGGTTCAGAGGGTAGGTAAGAGATGGAAAGAATTTGAGCTCAGGGATGTGAGCTTCAGGATCGAGAGAAGGGAGTATTTCGTTCTGGTGGGTCCGAGCGGGGCAGGCAAAACTCTTCTATTGGAGATAATAGCGGGGATACGCAGACCGGACGAGGGCAGGATAGTGATAGGAGGTAAAGACGTCACAGACCTACCTCCGGAGGAGAGAGGTGTGTCTTATGTTCCTCAGAGCTATGCACTCTTCCCTCACATGTCTGTCTTGGACAACATCACATACGGCCTGAGGATAAGGGGGATGTCCAGATCAGAAGCCGAGAAGAAGGCGACTGGATTGGTGAGGACCTTGGGGATAGAACATCTATTGAACAGGAAACCGCACTGCATAAGCGCTGGAGAACAACAGAGAGTGGCCTTGGCAAGAGCTCTTGTGGTGGAACCAATTCTCATACTCCTGGACGAGCCCTTCGCCAACCTGGACATGAGGATAAAATCGAGGTTGATGTCTGAGATGAAGAGGTGGAGGGAGGAACTTGGATTCACGGCGCTTCACGTCACGCACAGCTTCGAGGAGGTCATGGTTCTCGGGGACAAGCTAGGAGTGCTCCTGCACGGCAGGTTGAGGAGATGGGGTAAAATAGGGGATGTCATATCAGATCCTGGCGACGAGGACGTGGCCAAGTTCCTTGGCTACGAAAATGTTTTGGAGGGGATGGCTGAGGACGGTTGCTTAAGGGTGGGTGAACTAAACGTGATCTTGCCCTTCACAGTCAGCGGAAAAGTGAGGGTGTGTTTCAGGCCGGAAGATGTGCTTTTATCCGTTGAGAGGATTGATAGCTCTGCTAGAAATCAATTTAAGGGCAGGATAACTGAGATGGAGGATTTAGGACCTCTTTTCAGAATTACAGTAGATCTAGATAACGATATAGTTGTTAGATCCTACGTGACCAAGGCATCTGTTTTGGAGATGGGTCTCAGAGAGGGGTCGAAGGTCTACGTATCCATTAAGGCCTCATCCTTAAAGGTATTCTGAAACAAAGTAAGAATAATTCGCCTTCTAGGGCACTAGAGCTCTAAAGGTTCAGCTGTTCTCCTGTCTACAAGCAGCCAGGTCAAGAGCACGGTCTACGCAAGGGGAGCGACCGGCGTGTTCGCGGGCATATTCGACAGGTTCGAGAGCAAGAGCGGCAAGTGGACTGGAACGACAGTGCTGACGTTCAACAGCTCTGGA
>JAOZGP010000017.1 GCA_027491735.1 Thermoproteota archaeon
ATTCGATGATGCATGGGCTCCGCTCGGGATGGGCGCGAGAGGAAGGGATAAGCCCGAGAGGGCTGAGCTTCGACAAGATAGATGTAGGGGGCTCTGTTCCCCAGAAATCCCGTTGATGAGCGGAGAAGGGGGAGTTCTCCACTGCTTTTATAGCTTTCGATGCATTCGTAGCGGAGAACCAGAACGAACCCCCTACAGTTTTACGGACACCTAACTTTCCAGCGAAATACGAGATTACGGTATCAAATCTTCGATTAGTTCTTCCTGCAGAGACTTTTCCCCTTGTTTATCACAACTATTTCAGTCTCACAGCTCTTGAGGAAATCTTCGAGGATTTTGAATTCGAACCTCGTTACCTGTCTAGATACGCTAATACAACCCTGAGACTTCTTTATTCATTACCATCTTCAGCAGTTTCTGAAAGTCCCTCCTGTTTTCCTTCAGTCCAGAACCTACATCCTTGCGAATCTCTACATCTCATCCCCTCTCCTTAGCATAACTCTTTATCAACTCCCTGCCTTTACTGAGTGTGAGATGAAACCTTGGCATTACAATCTTTCTCTCCTCTTATCTCTGACTCTGGAATTCTCCTCCTACTAGAGTCCTAACACACCTCTATCTTCCCTTCTACATCTCACCTTTGAATAGTCCTGACCGTAACTCCAAAGTAAATTTTACAGTTTTAAGTGTAACGATATTATCTAGATATTTCTCTGGAATCGGTGAGCATTGGTGAGCATCAAAATTCTAATCAGAGGAAGGCCAGGATCGGGAAAATCAACAGTTATCTCGTTGATCACCGAGAGAATAAGGAATGCCAAAGAGGATC
This sequence comes from Thermoproteota archaeon, assembly GCA_027491735.1. Taxonomy (GTDB): domain Archaea; phylum Korarchaeota; class Korarchaeia; order Korarchaeales; family Korarchaeaceae; genus Methanodesulfokora. The sequence goes on from JAOZGP010000017.1 coordinate 830, forward strand.
TGAGAATAGGAGGGATAATCACACCGGAGATCAGGTTTGGAAGGAGGAGAATTGGATTCAAGGTCATCGACGTCCTCACCGGAGATGAGATGATTCTCGCATCTGTCTCACTTCGAGGACCGAAGATCGGAAGATATTTCGTTAATGTAAGGGGTTTTGATGAATTTCTCAAGGCACATAGGACGAGTTGGGTTGGCAGCGAACTTGTGGTAATAGACGAGATAGGCAAGATGGAGCTCCTCAGTGAGACTTTCAGAAGATACGTCCTCAACCTCATTGATTCGGAGAAGCCTTTTGTGGGAACAGCCCCATACTACAGGCTACCATTTCTCGATGAGATATTGAAGAGAAAAGACATTGAGGTTATGTGGATAAAAAAAGAGTTTGCTGAGGCGGTGGCATCGGGGATCTCCAAGAGGATCATAGCCTCTCTGAAGCTATGATCACGGATGGAGAGGTCCCCCTCCCATCACGTGGATCGGTGGGTTCCAGCCGGCTATTATGGACATTGCCACCAGAGCTATGAATGAGAAGAGGGTCAGCTCCCTGAGGGCTGATGTGAGGTATCCCGTTCTTACTGTGCCGAGTGTCAGAGCGAGGAGAATGCTTGTTAGAAGACATTGCATCATAAGACCTTCCTTTAAGGTATCAGCTACGGCCTGAGAGGGAACAGGGAGGTTGAGGAACGTCACCAGCACCACCATGCTCACTATCACAAACATGTAGGAGAGCATGGCTGTTATGTAGTTGCCCTTCTTGTCACCCTCCAGCTCATACCATACCTCCTTCGTTCTCATCATGAAATCAGATATCGTTTTGAAGGCGTCCTGTATATCGACACCAGAGCGGAGTGCCACTATTATCAGAAGAGCTGAGAGTCTAGATATCGACTGTCTCAGGGAGAGGGCTATGTTCTCTAGGATGTCTGAGTAAGGAAGCTTTAATTTTGCCCAATATTTTATTCTCAATACCATATCCCTCAAAGACCTATAGCTGGCCTTCATGTCAAGAATAGCGCTTGAGAAGGACTTACCTGTCCTTAACTCTGTAAAGAGATCCTCCAAGAATGAAGGAAAGTCGAAAGCTATTCTGTAAAGCTTTCTTTCGATCTTTACTATTGACAGGGTTCCGGCCAGAGCTCCACATCCGATGGCAATGGCAAGTTTACCCCATAGACTAGGATGGGCCAGGAACCTCATGAACTGTCCTGTCAGGGGGTCGGCCTGAAGGGAGGTAGGAATTATTCTGTAAAGGTAATTACTCGACACGAACGCTGCCACTGCCACAGCAGCGAAGACCCCCCAGGATCTGAGGACATCCCTCTTAGAGAAGCTGAAATACTTGGGGATGAGTATCCTGAAAAGTATGAGGAAGAAAGGAGTTGGGAGAACTGATGTCAGAAGAACGAGGTTCGAGATGCCACCACCTCCGAATCCGCTCACAAGCGTCTGGAAGGTGAACATCATTATAGAGACGAAAGGAAACACCGTAGCTGTAAGCACGTAGATTATCAGGACCATCATCAGAAGCTCAACGGTTTTTTTTAGAGAGATCATGGTCTTCTCTATGGTTTCCTCTGTCTCCCTACGGAGCATCTCCCCTATGGCCTCCCCTCGGGTGAAATAATAGTCCCTTATCCTCATGAAGACGTTCTTCCAGGCCTCGCTGGGAGTTATCCTCGTGTTGAACTCGAGGCCTTCTATAGTTCCGGCAGCAAAAAGTCTATCCGCAGCTCTGTTAAAGAACTTGCAAACCTCCTCATCCTCAGAGATCTGAGCCACAGATCTCAGGCTATCACCAACAGATCTGCCCGCATCCTGAAGAAGCCACAGCGTCGATAAATAAGCCCACATGTTCTTCTCCAGCTTGGATGCTAGATTCATTCTGGAGAGGAGTGGGCTTATCAGAAAGAGCCCTACTGGAATGAAGGTTATAAGAAAAAGTCTTACCGGGTCTGTGAGAAATCCTGTTCTATAGGCTATCGAATCGAAAAGAAACATGAACCCCCCTATCATTGTTACCCTAAGGAGGAACCTGCCTAGCGTGGTTCTCATGCCTGCGCTCTCGAAGAAGAACTCACTTCGCAGGTACTTTCACCTCCTTCTCTTTTCTCTTCTCCCTAACCCTTCTCTCAAGCTCAGCCATCTTATTGAGGTATTCCTCATAGAGGGCGTCGAGGGGTAAGTTGTACCTTACGTGTATCTCCTCCAGGAGCTTGCTATCCCTCAAGGGATCGCCCACCAGTCCGAGATCCGGCTGCCTGATGAACAAGTCATGCAGCACCACGTCCTGCCTGATGTCATCGTAAAGAATTTCTGCTATCCTAAATACTCCTCTCGAGGTTCCTTCCCTCCTATTGAGCACTGCTATCTTGAAGCTAGCTATCTGCTCAGCTGTCAGATTTATCGGATCAGATTTGAGTCTCTGTATGAGACCCTCTAGTGTGTTACTGTGGAACGTTGTAAGGCTCGTGTGTCCCAGGTTTATGAACTGAATGAGAAGTCTCGTCTCAGCCCCTCTGCTTTCGCCCACAACAACGTAGTCTGGCCTCATCCTCAGAACGTCTCTCAATAGATCCGGAATCTCCATCCCCCTCTCGCCCATCCCAGGAGGTTGCCCTATAAGTGAGGTCCAGTTTCCATGAAGTGGTAGATATATCTCTGGGGTGTCCTCGACCGTAACTATGTGAGCCTGCCTTGGAAGCAGGGATAGAAGAGCATTGAGAAGAGTCGTCTTGCCTGATCCCGTCTCCCCGACTATGAAGCCAGACATCCCGTGTTCCACCACAAGCCAGAGATATGCCGCCGCTTCCATCGTCAGAGCTCCGTACATTATCAAGTCCTCAATGCTAGGTCTTTTTGTGAACCTCCTCACCGTGAATATAGTTCCTCCACCACTCATGGCTGAACCAAAGAGTGCATGCACTCGGCTTCCGTCAGGGAGCCGACCTTCGAGTCTAGGTTTCGCAAGGGAGATCTGTTTCCCTATATGTTCAGCGAACTTGAGAACGATTCTCCTAGCGTCATCCTCCTGTAGGTTTATCTCAGTTCTCAACCAGTTGGCCACGTCAGCACAGTAAACATAAACATATCTGGAACCCCTGGCCGGGAGAGTGAGGTCCTCTATGTAGGGATCGTGCATCAGAGGGTCTATCGGACCGAAGCCCTCTATGTCCCTGTACAGATGGTATATTATGTTGTTCTTCAGTCTCTCATCCATGGGGAGTTTGAGGGATTTCATCGCTCTGGTAGCTGCCTCCTCATAAATCTCTTCCATCTTTTCTTTGGATGAAAGATCTACTTTTAGAAGCACATACTCCTTGCCTATGTTCAGGAGATCCTCGGCATATTCCTCAGGGAGTTGAGCCTCCACTAACACGTAGGTGTTACCTCTGATACCCCTGTAGGCGAAATCGGGAACAAGTTCCACGACATTGCTAAGGTTCATTGACTCTATCACATCTCTCGGATGAGGAAGATCTACTCTCTCCAGCCTCTTTCTCCTCTTTTTCTCCTTCTTCTCTGATTTCTGTTCTTTAGTTTTGTCTTTTTTCCTTCTTCTGAGGGAGAACTTGGGCATCTTTACCAACTCTTAGGTGAGGAAAGACATTATAAAAGGTATTGCATCAGGAAGTTAGTCTTGAGGTCTGATCATGAGGAGATCTGGTGGTATATCCAACGTCGCTATAGTGGTCATTTTGATGGTCCTGGGGGTTATCCTTGCGATCTTAGTCTACTTCGTTGCCAGTGGAGCCACAGTAGGATGGTTCAGGACCAGAAGTTCCAGTTATGCAGCTACAAACCTGGAGATAGTTGGGTTTACTCCGACAGATCCTCCTGATCATCCACAGGCGTCCGTTCTGATCAAAAACATTGGACCTGTTTCAGTCCACTACGACAATATCCAAGATTGGCAGGTCTTCATTGACGAGCGCCAATGCTCAGTAGCCCTCCTCAATCCTCCTCCTCCAAACGACTTAGATGTGAACAGACAGTTGAACATAACCTTGAGCTGTTATGTCGATCCCACGACCTCACACACAATCAAGGTATTCGGGCCTCAGGCCACTCAGGCATTCGCCGGTTGGAGTCCAGGTTGAGATCATTGCTCAGTCCTTTGGTCCCATCTTTAATATCTGTAGGCATGTTGTTCGCTGCTAGCTATCAGGACCTCAAGTACAGGATGATAGATGATAAGATCTGGGTTCTTTTTTCAACGTTGGGCATTCTGGCGGACATCTTCCTCGTCAGAGAGAACTGGTTTATTTATTTGTGGAGCTGTGTTCCCCTGACAGTTGTGCTTGTTTTTGCCTGGATCCTGAAGGTCATGGGGGAGGCAGATGTGTTAGCATACGCCTCTTTACTTGTGACACAACCTGTATACCTGTTCGGTTGTGGATATATGCCTCCTGCTATGTCCACATTCATATACTCAAACGCTCTCTTTTCGATGACACTGCTCTACAATTTGGCCGTCAACCTCAGAAACCTCCGAGAGGGAATCTTCGATGGATTCAAGGAGACGCTCATCAGAAAGGTTTTGGCCATGTTCGTGGCTAGAGCAGTTCCTCGCAGCAGATTTGAAGATTTCAGATATGCCAGCCTAGCAGAAGCAATGACCGAAGGAACGAGAAGGTTTGTTTTTAGCTCAGCTTTATCTCCTGTAAGGGAAGAAAAGGTTCCCATTGAGGGAAAGAAGAATGAATATGTTTGGATCATTCCAGCATATCCTCTCCTACCATTCATCCTTGCGGGACATTTGATCACGCTAAGCCTTGGTGGACCCATCGCTCTCCTCTTTTATCCACGGTAATAGCAAGGATGTATAAGCAGATACACAACCCATCCGAGCTTATCATGGCGGACTTCAGCTATCCAGTCGACCAGATGTCCCATGTTATCGGCCAAGGCCCTGTGTTGATATTTTCTTATTACGGGAAGGACCGTCAGGTAACATTCTGCCTCCAGTCCGAAGTCCTGAATGGTCTTGTTGGCCATTTTAAACATCTCAAAGTTCGGTATGGGCATGTCTGCCTTGTTGCAATGAGCACAAACTGTTTTGATGGGGACTAGAGAGCGCATTATCTCCAAGTCCAGTTTGAAAAGCTGAATCGCCCTTGTGGCGTTGTAGTTAGCCACATAAAGATCCTCGTAGTGAAGACCAACATCAAATCCCCAATCAGCGATCTGCTTTATCTCATTGGAGACATCGGAAGACAGAACGTTGTACTTGGCCCTAACCCTGAAGTAATAGGAGGCGTTTATTCCGAGCTCATGCTCCATCCTCGCCATCTTAAATGCTGTCTCTGGGTCGTGGTCAACATCGTGTCTCAGAATGACCGTCACCCTATCTTTAGGCGGACGCCACCCCTTTCTTACGAGCCACACGAACTGCCTCACATTAAGCACTAGGTATCTGGGTTTTTTTAGCTCGAGAAGGAATTCCTTGTAGTATTTCAAGGTCCCTATCCTCTTCTCCGAGGGAAGCAACCGATGTTCTTCCTGAGCTGAGCCGGGAAGCTCTGAGATATAGATATTTTTCTTCTTTCCCAGGAACATCGGAGCCACTGCCACGATCAGGAGCATCAAAGATGCTACAAGAACAATCAGGAGGACACACCTATGATCCTTCATGGATACCGACCTAATGATCCGAGGTCATAAAGTGAACATCCTCTGTTGAGCAATTCAAGCTTTCGCTTTGCCGTGCCGGTTTGATGGATTTGCACCTGATGACCCTTGTTATCTCCACAGTTCTTCATGCAGTTCTCTGAGTATAAAAAATTAACTGCCTCCTACCAGCCTTGCCCATCTCTCCTCTAATTCGTTCTCTCATTGAAGTGAGAGGCTTTCTCAACGACTTTTCCTGATAAATTTTACAACACGTCGCCTGGAAAAGATCCTCAATTCAATGAGGAAACGAATTGAGAGCACATCTTCATAGAAGATTATAGACTAAGACGTTTTTTCATGTGATATCTTTAAATTCTCGGAACGAAAGGTCTGTCACTCAACGAGGAGAAGGATGGTAGAATGTCCGGAGTTACGAAGAAGGTGATGGACCTCACACCTGGTTCTGATAACATCGAGATCAGGGTCAGGGTCCTTGAGGTCACTGAACCTCGTGTGGTGGAAACTAGAAGTGGAAGCAGAACCCTTTCCGAGGCTATAGTTGGGGATGAGACGGGGAGGGTCAGTCTGACTTTGTGGGGAGAACACGCAGGAAAACTAGCTGAGGGACAGGCAATAGCAATACACAACGCTTTCGCAACAGCCTATAGGGGAAAGGTTCAGCTGAATGTTGGAAAGAGAGGAAGCATAGAGGAAATAGATGATTCTGAGGTGGTCAAGGCAGAGGAGGTTCCCGAGGATTCTCCGGAGGCCCCTGAGAACTGGAGGCCGAGAAGGAGGTACGGTGGGGGATATTCCAGAGGATATAGAAGAAGATTCTAAGGGGATTTTTTCCCCAAAGACCTGAGCACTCGGTTTTTGGTCTATATTTTCGTTTTTTGATAAATGCTTAAAGCTAGGTTAAGAGTTTTATCTTTCAGCCGGACGCAGTCTGGGGGATCTCATGAATGAGGTTAAGCATAGGGCCTTTGATTTTGCCACTTGGACTCATCTCATACCTGAATCTGAGATAAGAGCCCTCTTGAGATATAAGGTGAAGTATTACTTCGCTGGAGGTAAGCCTGGAGTTCTGCCTCTATCCATTTTGCCTAGGATACTTGTTGAGATGGGATTAGATGACTTCAAGCTAGTCATAGAAGGGGGAGAGATGAGAAAGGAAGCCATAGACCACTACAACTACTCCTCCTCTGAGGGCATACCTGAGCTGAGGAAGGTTCTAGCGGATCTCATGATCAGGAGGGACCACCTGCCCCTCGACAGGGAGACAGGATGGAGGGATGTCATCATAACGACAGGTTCCCAGCAAGCCATATATGCGATAATGGACGTTCTTCTAGATCCAGGAGATATAATAGTTGTTCCAAGACCGGTATACCTAGGCTTTGTCAATGTAGCATGTAAGTTTGGGGCAAGGATCGTTACAGTTCCCCAGGACAAGGAGGGAATTGTTCCGGAGCATGTTGATAAGGCAATGGAGCTTGTCAAGAAGGAGTTTGGAAGATATCCTGAGTTTGTGTACGTCGTTCCTGATTCAGACAACCCCACAGGGACTACAATGCCTGAATCCAGGAGAAGAGAGCTTTACAATATCGTCTCCTCATATGGATCCCTGATCATAGAGGACGCCGCTTACAGGGAGATACAGTTCGGTGAAAAGAAACTAGATCCCATAAAGGCTTTGGACAAGGGTAACGAGAACGTGATATATCTCAGAACGACGAGTAAAGAGGTTGCGGTAATAAGAGTGGGCTACTCGATCATGCCGAAGGTTATAGCCGAACAGGTGATAAAGTGTAAGGGCTATCTAGATCTTTGTACCCCAGTGCTCGCCCAGAGATTTGCTTTCTACTACTACAAGAGGTATTTCGAGAAGTACATAGACGAGGTCAGGAGAGAGTATGAGAGGAGGTGCAACACCATGGCCAAGGCTATGGATGAGACCTTCCCTGAGGGTGAGAGGACCTATCCCACTGGAGGATTCTTCATATGGTGGGATTCTGCCAAGCAGGACTTCGACTCGAAGAAGTTCCTGATGGATGTCGCTCTCAAGGAAGACGTTGCCTACGTTCCGGGTAAGGCCTTCTATCCGCTGAGAGGGTATGCCTACGATCCAGAGACCAAAAGCATAAGGGACAATGTGGTAGAGACCAGTGGAATGAGGCTGAGCTACTCTTACCTGAGTGTGGAGGAGATAGATAAAGGGATGAGAAAACTGGGGGAGATCCTGAGGAGGCATTTGGGATGAATCTTGAGGAGAGCCTGGAGAGCTGCGTAGTGAGGATGATGGAGGTCGCTGCATTTAACGTATCACCTGATGTAACGAAGGCTCTGAGAAAGGCTTTGGATAGGGAGGAAAGTGACGTCGCCAAAATCAACCTCTCAGCGATAGTGGAGAACATAGAGGCCGCTAAACAAGAGAGAAAACCCGTATGCCAGGATACTGGAACCCCCACCTTCTTCTTGAAGATTGGAGAGGATTTCCCAGTAAAGGCTAAGATCCACGAAATCCTCAGAAGAGCTGTTCGAAGAGCAACTAAGGAGATACCTCTCAGACCAAACGCTGTAAATCCTTGGACCCTTGAGAACAGCGGTGATAACACGGGAAGAATGGTCCCGATCGTGCACGTGGAGATCGTTGAGGGAAACTCGCTTGAACTGACCTACCTGGCGAAGGGAGGAGGTAGTGAGAACACGGTGCAGCTCTTCATGCTCTCCCCTGTCTTGGGTGTAAACGGAATAAAGAAGGCAGTTCTGGAGGCGATCTACAGGGCAGGACCAAAGCCATGTCCTCCTGTGGTAGTAGGAGTTGGTGTGGGTGGGAGCTCTGAGTTGTGTTTGAAGATCGCTAAGAGGGCTGCTTTAAGACCAATTGATCAACCTAACCCAGATGAAAAATTGAGGAATCTGGAAAGGGAGCTTCTGGACATGATAAACTCCTCGGGATTCGGTCCGATGGGTTTGGGAGGAAGAACCTACGCCCTGGCTGTTCACGTGGACTGGGCCCACAAGCACCCGGCAAGCTTGCCCGTTGGCATATCAACGATATGTTGGGCTCTCAGAAAGTCTGTTGCTAAGGTCCACTCGGATGGGAGTTTTGAGATTCTAGCCCCAGAGGTTGTGTAAGAAATGGAGAGACATTTCAGAATCCCCGTGAGTGAGGAGAAGGTGCGATCCCTCAGAGTTGGGGATGTCGTCTACCTCTCCGGAGTGCTTGTGACTGGCAGGGATCAAGTCCACAGAAGAGCTTTACAGTACCTGAGGGAGGGAAAGACCCTACCGATGGATCTCAGAGATGGAGCTCTCTATCACTGCGGGCCGATAATGATAGAGAAAGGGGGAGAATGGAGGGTTTACGGATTTGGCCCAACAACTAGCGCTAGAATGGAGCCTGTGGAGGCAGAGTTCATAGAAAGGACCGGAGTTAGGTTCATCATAGGAAAAGGAGGCATGTTCGAGAGGACGACGGAAGCTATGGGAAGACTTGGTGCCGCGTATCTAGCTCATCCAGGAGGTGTCTCCGTCCTTGCGACAAGGTCAGTCAAAAGAGTAAAAGATGTTCACTGGCTCGACCTAGGAATCCCCGAGGCCATGTGGGTTCTTGAGGTCGAGGATTTCGGCCCAACCATAGTGGCTATAGACTCCCACGGGTCCAATCTCTACATAGACGTGATGAGAAAGGCAGAGGAGCGAAAAAACTCCATACTGAGATCTCTCTCAATATAATTTTTCCTTAGATTGCTTGTTTTATGTTTAGAATCTCTTAGGTTAACCATAAACGTAAATGAAACGATTTGAAACGGTATCATCAATAAACTTAATCTATTGTTTCACTCCCAGTACACACGGTGAGAGAGTTGAGCAGGATAATGAACGCCCTCCTCAGCCTGAGAAATTTCGGTATGGAGCTCCTGACCTGGGAGCTTAAAAAGGGGAGGGCAGTATTCTGCTTCTATATTGATGTGAAGCTCTCCAAGGAGGGCAGAAGGAGATTGTCCTCTCTGATAGGTGATTGGGTAGTAACTCAGCTCCCTGGATCCAAGGTTTATGTGAAGACCAAGGAGTTCGAAAACGGCCTATACATACTGGTGAGCGTGAAACTAGCCAAGAATGGGATAAACAGACCGGAGGGATTCTCCGATCTGTTGGTGTATCAGGTTCTCTGAGATTTTTCGATTGTCTCCCCAAACCTGATCTCCTAGTTCTGTTTCAGTCCTCTTCAGGAAGCTCCACTTTCTGTTTGGTGTGAGGGATTGGAACTACCTCCACAGTTCTCTCTGTAATCTTACTCCTGAGGACATGTCTCTTTACAACGATCCTCTTGAGGAACTGTATCGCCTTGGCGGGATCCACTCCTTTGGGACATACATCACTGCAGGCAGCAGCAAAGTGACAACGCCAGCACCCATGGTCGCTGTCAACAACTTCCAATCTAACGTCGGTGCCCTGATCCCTGCTGTCAGCACACAACCTGTAGACTCTATTCAGCACGAAGGGACCTAAGTATAGTGGATCCGTTGCGACTACAGGACATGCGGCATAGCACAGGCCGCACTCTATGCAGTTGGCGAACTCCAGGTACTCCAAGAGGTCCTTCTCCGATTGTCTGTAGAAACCCGTCGGTTCGTTGACCTCGTCGAGATCTTTCCTCATCAGGTATGGGTAGATCCTCCTCTCCTTCTCGAAGAGAGGAGCGAAGTCGGTCACCAGGTCCTTTATCACCTTGACGTTCTTGAGAGGAGCCACCTCTATCACGTCTGAGTCAAGCTCAAGAGCCCTCGTATAACAGGCTAACCTGGGTTTTCCGTTTATTATGAGTCCACAGGAGCCACATATTGCTTGTCTACATGAGTATCTCAGGGTCAGGGTAGGATCTAGCTCCTCCTTTATCTTAAGGAGACAGTCAAGCACGCTCATCTCCTTGGTCACCTTGATCTCATACTTTTCCCAATGAGGAGCTACATCCTCCCTGGGATTGTACCTGAAGACCCTGAACGTTACCTCTCTCTCCTCGACCATCCAACTACACCTCCTCACGGTGCGGGAAGTATGTGGGGTATCACCTTAGGGAAGAGATCCGACAGTGTGTTGAGTCCATATATATAGGCGGCGATTCCTATCAGGAGAAGACACCAGCTTATGGATTTGGCAGCATACTTACCAGGTATGATCTCAATCAAGATTGATCTGAGGCCGTTGAGCAGGTGATAGAGCAAAGCCGTGAGAAATATCACCATCATAGTGGGGTACATAGGGCTATCGTGTATGAGAGGTCCTATGTGTGGAGCGTTGTTTGCCAGCAGATGGAGGCTGGCCACCACGATCAAGATCAGAGCTGATATATATTGAAGAAACGTTAGAGTTGACTCCCTCAAACGATCACCCCACCAGCAGGGCGTAATAAGTCCAGCCCACCATCAAAATGAGGAACAGCGAAATCACAGCGTAAACTAGGTATCTCTGAATTCTGTATAGAACCCCTTGCCTGTACGGAAAGACTGGTCTGTAAGGTTTTCCTAGAAAGAAGCCGTTCTCGGTGAGTATGAGCCTGAGGCCATTGGTGAAGTGGAAAATTATGAGGAAGCCAAGAACCTCATTCCCCCACAGCCCTGGGCTCCAACCAGTTATAAAGAAATGTATTATGAAGAATGTTCCTATACCTATTCCCGTTAGGCGATGAAGGAGGAAAAGTGCTTTCTCAACAACATACCTCCTGACCTTGAACCAACTCAGAACACCTTCTCTATTTTGATAACCCATCAAGACACCTCCCATTAGTACTTTCTCTCCTCCGGAGTCCACTTTGTTATGACCACAGGCAGATACTCAAGCCTGGGACCATCCAGGGTCTTGTATGCTAGGGTATGTTTAAGCCAGTTCTGATCATCCCTCCTAGGGTGATCTATTCTATAATGAGCCCCCCTGCTTTCTGTCCTGGCGAGGGCACTTACCACGACAACCTCCGCTACCTCAAGCATGGCATCAAGCTCCAGAACGTGGACCAAGTTTTGATTGTACTCCTTGCTCTTGTCTGCCACATGTCCTGTGTTGAACCTCTTCCTGAGCTTCTTGATCTCATTGAGAGCTTCCTTTAATCCTCCCTCATCTCTGAAAACGTATACCTTGTCGCTCATCGTCCTCTGCATCTCCCTTCTTATGACGTACGGATCCTCCCCAGTCCTCCCTCTCAAGATTCCGTCAAATATTCTCTTCTCCTCGGCCTCAACACCGAACATGCTCACCTCGACAGTCCTCTCCTTGCCCACGTACTCACCAGCTTGACGACCAGTCAACAAACCGTAGACTAAGCAGTCTATCGTTGAGTTGCAGCCAAGCCTATTTGCTCCGTGTATGCTGACGCAGTTAACCTCGCCAGCAGCCCAGAGACCTCTTACAGGAGTTCTTCCAAACTTATCGACATGAACGCCGCCCATTGTGTAGTGGGCAACTGGTCGCACAGGAATCGGTTCCTCAACAGGGTTCACTCCAGCGAACTTCATGGCGAGCATCTTGATCTGAGTGAGTTTTTCATTTATTTTATCCTCTCCGAGGTGAGTTAAATCAAGATGAACGTAGTCCAGCCCATTAGGACCTTTAAACCCTCTTCCCTGAAGTATTTCAGTCATCTCGGCTCTGGAGACCACATCCCTTGGAGCCCTCTCCATCCATTTGGAAGCATATCTGCTCATGAATCTCTCTCCGTCCTTGTTCCTGAGATACCCTCCCTCTCCCCTGGCAGCCTCAGATATCAGTATTCCAGAGGGTATCAGCCCTGTCGGATGGAATTGGATGAACTCCATGTCCTTCAGTGGAATGCCCGCTCTGTACGCCATGGCCATCCCATCGGCCGTCGCGGAGTGAGCATACGTCGTAAAGGAGTAAAGTCTCCCCACCCCTCCTGTAGCGAGAACACCGGCTTTAGCCTTGATAACGTAGAAGTCGCCGCTCTTCAGTTCTATGGCAGTCACACCCTTGAACTCTCCGCTTTCGATGAGTAAGGAGGTAACGTACCACTCATGGAGAATATCTATGTTATCATACTTTAAGGTTGTAGTATAAAGGGTTTGCATCGCGTAGAACCCAGTCTTATCGGCGGCATAGCAAGCCCTGTCATAAGTATGACCTCCAAAAGGCCTTTGAGCTATATATCCCCGCTCATCTCTCTCCCAAGGCATGCCCCAATGCTCCATCTTTAGAATCTCCTTGGGAGCCAACCTGACGAAGAGCTCCACGGCGTCCTGATCAGCTAGATAATCGGAACCCTTTATCGTGTCGAAGGCATGCTGATCGAAACTATCTCCCTTCTCGGGATACAGAACTGCTGCTGTTCCACCGGCGTAGGCAACTGAATGAGATCTCATGGCATGAACCTTAGTCAAAATGGTTACTCTAGCGCTCCTGTTGACGGCAGCCGCCTCGATAGCTGCCCTGAATCCAGCCAAGCCAGAACCCACGATGACCACATCGCTCTCGATAACTTCCAAGAAGCTCACCCTAGTGAGTGAACCCATTGGGATACAGACAAAAACCTTACGTCAAGGTGAGGGCATGTTAGTAAAAGAATTTAGCCTTCGAGATTTTTTCCGTTTTTTATTTTGATTTTTTAAAGGGAATCGAGGACCTATTGGAAGGATTAGCAGCTCCTTATATAGAAAAAATCACATCCAAAATACACATCCACATTCACTGAGGTGTTAAAGGAACGACGCCCCTCCACACTGAAGCGTAGGTTTCTCGTCTCTCAGGACGAGTTACATTCATTAAAACAGGAACCACACCAACTGCATAGGACTTAAAGCCCGCGATTTGATCATTTAAAGTTATTAAGTAGAATTAAGTAGAGATCTGCTGTTCATCTCCTACGCTCTCCCAACTCATCCCCATGTTGAAATGCGAGCTTTCTCAGCAGTGTATTGCAGACAAAAATGTAACTGAGATCATCGCAGCTCTCGGCGAGGTTATGGAAGGCAATAGACGAATATAGTCCCAGAGAGAAGCTCTTCAGATGAGAATTGAGCTGAGCTCGTTGGCGGATCACCTCAGCTTCCTGAGAACCTCCTCAAAAGTCTTAGCGGTCCTCTCGACGACTTCGTCTGTGTGAGACCCACTCGTGAACATCACCTCAAACTGACTTGGTGGTACGAAGATCCCCCTCCTGAGAAGCTCTTCATGGAACTTGACGTATTTTTCCTTGTCCGATCTGCTCGCTGATCTGAAGTCCCTGACGGGCCCTTGAGTGAAGAAGATCTGAAACATGCTGGCTATCCGGTTCACGCAATGCTCTAGCCCGCTCCTGCCAGCAGCGTCATCCAAAACCTCAGCTAACCTACTGGCTGCCCTATCAGCAGTCGAATAGACTTCACCTTTCTCCAACACCTCCATTGTGGCCAAGCCAGCCGCCATTGTTACAGGATTTGCGTTGAATGTTCCCGCGTTGAACACCTTTCCGGATGGAGTTATCCTCGACATTATCTCCTCTGGTCCCAGGACGGCTCCCACGGGGAATCCACCGCCTATTATCTTCCCCAGGGTGGTTATGTCGGCCCGAACGTTAAAGTACTCCTGAGCTCCTCCAAGAGACAGTCTGAATCCCGTTATGACCTCATCCATTATAAGAAGAACGTCTTCTCTTGAGGTGAGCTCCCTCAGGCCCTTTATGAACTCCTTCTCCGGAGGTATCAGTCCGTAGTTGCCTATAACAGGCTCCACGATGATCGCCGATATCTCATCTCTGTGCTCCTTGAGGAGAGATTCGACTGAATCCAGATCGTTGAACCGAGCGATGAGGGTCTTTCCAGCCACATCTTTGGGAATGCCCTCCGATTTTGGGACTCCGAAGTGGGAGGCAGCGCTCCCAGCTCCCACGAGCAGGTAGTCATGTGCTCCGTGATAGCACCCCTCGAACTTGATTATGTAATCCCTTCTTCTCACCGCTCTAGCCAGCCTCACAGCCAGCATCGTGGCCTCCGTGCCAGAGTTGACGAACCTTATCATGTCCGCGTGAAAGTGATCTAGTACCTTCCTGGCCAACAACACCTCAAGCTCTGTTGGTGCTCCGAAGAGCCATCCTCTCTCCACCTGATCTTTGACTCTTTTCAAGACCTCTGGATGTCTATGACCCAATATGAGCGGTCCGTAGCCGAGGACATAGTCCACTAGAACCTGCCCATCCTCTGTATAGAGGTAAGGCCCCTCTCCCCTTAGAACGTAGAATGGAAATGGCTTCACGGCGGCCCTGATGGGGCTGTTCACGCCTCCCGGAAAGATCTTAAGAGCCTCGCTGAACAGCTCTTTGGACCTCCTCATCACACCCCAGCACCTCCTTCAGAAGGGGTTGTATCCCTCTTGGATTAGCTCAGCCGCCTCCAATGCGTGGTACGTTATTATTATGTTGGCCCCAGCCCTCCTTATGGATGTGAGGATCTCAAATATGACCTTACTCTCATCGATCCATCCCATGGTAGCCGCCGCCTTCACCATGGAGTACTCACCACTGACGTTATAGGCTGCAAGCGGATAGTGGGGAAACTCGCTCTTGATGAGTCTTATAACATCCAGATAGGCCAGGGCTGGTTTCACCATCAGGATATCGGCTCCCTCACCCACATCAAGAGCGGCCTCCTTTATGGACTCAAAGGAGTTGCGAGGATCCATTTGATGAGATCTCCTGTCACCAAATTGCGGAGCCGAACTTGCGGCTTCCCTGAAGGGACCATAGAAGGAGGAAGCATATTTCACCGAGTAGCTCATTATGACCACATCCTCGTAGCCTTCCCTGTCGAGGGCCTCTCTTATGGCCGCGACCATTCCGTCCATCATTCCCGAGGGAGCTACTATATCTGCTCCGGATTCAGCGTGACTCAGAGCAACTTTTCCTAGGATCTCTAGGGTTAAGTCGTTATCTATCTTCCAACACTCCCCTTTGCACCTCCCGTCCCTGATGACGAGTCCACAGTGTCCATGCGAGGTGTATTGACAGAGACAGACGTCCGTGGCCACAACGAGGTCAGACCCAAAGGAGCTCTTCAGCAGCTTGACAGCCTTCTGAACCACCCCTCTGCGATCGTATGCTGAGCTACCCCTCTCATCCTTGGACCTGGGTATACCGAACAGGAGAACTGACCTTATCCCGAGATCAGTTGCCTTCTGAGCGATTTTGACGAGGGAATCGAGTGGGTATCTGTAATATCCGGGCATTGAGGGGATTTCTTTGGGCTCAGTTAATCCCTCCTCAACGAACATCGGCATCATCAAGCTCTCTGGAGCTAACCTGGTCTCAGCAACAATGTCACGAAGAGTTGAAAGCGCCCTCAATCTTCTAAGTCTGATCCTGGGAAAACTCACCTTCTCGATCACCACATAACATCTCTGCTATCTGATTTAACCTTGACATATCTCCTCTCTCAGCCGCCATCCTGGCGTACATGAAGACGGGATGGAGAACCTTCCTCACTATCGACCGGCTCATCATCTCCAATAGGAACTTCACATCACCTTCAACCTCCACTCCCTTGGACTTTAACGACGATATGGCCCTTCTCAGCTCCCTTTTCCTTATCTCCTCAGCCCTTGAGACTACTCTCTCCAGAACCTCGTCGGCCACTCTCCTGTTGAGCAGCCTGACGAAGAGCTCTATCTCCTCACTCAGGATGGACTCCACCTTGGGAAGTTCCTTCTCCCTCCTCCCCCTGTTCTCTTCCACTATCCTCTCTAGGTCCTCCATGGTCACCAACCTGGCGTTTGGTCCTGGATCCGAGATGGCTGGGGGTACGGATATGTCTACTATAAGCAGATCTCTTCCAGGCAGATCCTCCCTTGATAGTATCGGACCACCGGAAACTGCGAGGAACACTGCTTCAGATGTGATCAACTCATCCCTTATCCTGTCCAGACCTCCCCATCGAGCTCCAACCCTCTCCGCTAAAGATCTTGCTCTATGGACCGTCCTGTTCAGGATACAGAGGTTCGCCCCTTTTGAGGAGAGCATTGTGGCTAGAAGCCCTCCAGCCTTACCAGCCCCTATGATGACGACTTTTTTCCCTTCTAAACCGCTTAAAGTTTCTTCCGCCAACCTAATGGCTGCTGAGGGAACGCTTAAGGCTCCTTTAGATATTTCAGTTTCCCTCCTCACTCTTTTACCTACTATGACTGCTCTATGAAAAAGGAGTCTTAGGTAGGGGCCTAGAGAGCCTCTCATCGAGGCGTCTTCCATGGCTTGTTTGACCTGACCAAGTATCTCGTTCTCGCCTAGTAGCAGGGAGTCGACGCCGGAGGCCACCCTGAACAGATGCTCCACAGTAGTAAGGCCGTGAACGATCTCGGCTTTTTCCGATACATCGATAACCCTCCTTGAGAGAAGATCGAGGAGGATCTCCGTCACCCTCTCCGTTTGCTCCCCATACCAATAGATCTCGAATCTGTTGCAGGTGCTCAGTACTGTGAGCTCGGGAACAGCTCCTATGAGCCCTAGGTAGATCTCTTTCGGGGGAATGGATGAGGCTGCCCTTACAGCGTCCAGCCCAGATAACCTGTGATTTATCAGAAGCGCGTGGTAGTTCTCCACGGACATCCTCAACCATGTTCCTGATGAAGACAAAAGCTAAAAAGTGCGAGTGTTTTAAGAGCAGGATTCTCTAAAGATAAAAATAACTTTATGGTTTGATATTCGTCACATATATAATGAAGTCGTCGGTGGGAGTCATGTTCTTCGCAACGAAACGGATCTTTCCTGCGTATATTTTCGGTGGAGCTATTACAGGATAGTTTGATATGTAGGTCGCAACTCCTCTGCCGCTGATGGTTCCAGCATATATGACGGCAGTGACTGTGTGCGTTCTGTTGTCTATCGCTATCTCGAGATGTCTCCCAGGACCGACATCCACGTAGATATCACGCTCGCCTGAGAGAGTTCCCAGATCTATCATCCGGGACATGAAGGCTATTTGATCCGCCACCGTGTTAGCTACTCTCTGGGCTTGCGTTCTCAGGAAATCTCTGAGGAAAGCTGGCTTTATGTAGAGAAAGAAGGATGCGATCAGCACGCTTATCACTATTATTATGGCCCAGACAACTGGCCGCTCCATGTCTAACCCTCCCAGTCTAGCTCCACCTGATAGGCTCTGGTGTAGTTCACCAAGACTGTGTTCTCCCTTCCAGCAATGCTTACTCCAGTCGTCGTAAAGGTCCACCCAGAGGTAGCGTTAATCTGCACCTCAACAGCGCTCCCCTTTGGGACTATACCCACATAGGTCACAGCACCGCTGGTCACGTTGACAGCCGCTTGATATGGAGGTGCTCCGTAAACCACAAACCTTATCGAATTTGGGCCAGAGATCACCACGGTGTTGGGCGGAAGGCTTATCCTCACAGTGGCCGCCGAGCCAACACCAGCCTCGGTGACCTTCTCTATGATGTCGCTTAGAGCGATCGCCGCTGCTCTAGCAGCATAGAACCTCTCCTCCGCTGCTCTATGTTGTATGTACGGGTATACGATGTTGAAGACGATCACTATGAGAGCGACGCCGAGGAGGAACGCTACCACGCCAACAACCACTTGGTTCATCCGACCACCCTCACCTTGAGGAGCACCATGTAGGGGAGAACATAGAAGGGTATGTGCACCGTGCCGCTGGCATCAACAACGGTTATGTTGAAGGGTCCCTGAATGAAAAATCCAGGGTTCATATCTGGAGGGATGAGTTGTATTGCTAAACCGCTTCCTGTTAAGATCTCTCCCTTTCTATTGCTTATTGTCCAGGTCGGAGCCCCGGCCCCTGAGATATCTATGGTCTCCCCTAGGAGATAGAGATAGCTCTGATTGCCGGAGAAGGTTAGGATTATGCTGGGAGCGCTTCCTTTTTTGAAATCGCTGGGTCCATAGGTGAAGGTCCAGGTCTTGGAGGGAGTTGAAGCTGATGCATTGGGATAGTATTTTAGGGTTACATCTAAGCTGTTTGGGGGATCCTCAAAGATAAAGGATCTATATGATGGAATGGAGACATTCAGTATAGCTCCTCCATTCTCAATGGGGGCGTAGGCATTACCAGAGGAAGGATGCATCCCCCACTCGTCTGTGAATGAGTAATCTAAAGTTACATACGCGCCCCCCTCTGTCCTGGGGACCCCCGCATGATGATATGCTATGACGAAAAATGTCAGGTTATCAAACGTGTAAGTGCGTATAATACCTCCTGAAACTGAGTAGTATATCTCATCTGTGTAGCTGAGGGCATACACCTTGTCGGGGGTGCAGTTCCAGCTCACCATAACGGGTGCCACTGCTGAGGCGCTGGTCCCTCCAGATTTACTGGCATTATACAGGACAAAGGTCTTATTATTACCGTCTTTATAGACAAAAGTCAAGTTCACACCAATGCCCACCCCTTGCTCGCTCTCGACAGCACTCAAGAAGTTTCTGACCTCGTTGCTGAAATCAGCATAGCTGTAAGTTCCATTTATAAAATCGTACTTCCACATACCAGCTATAACTGAGGCCACGTCCCTGGCCAGAAGCCTCCTGCCTGTCAGTCCGGAGGAGGTCGCTGTGGTTCTGGAGTAGCTGTATATAGCAAACAGGGCCACAGTTATGAGAAATATAACTATTATGACCTCAAGCGGCTCAGTCGTCATAATCAACCACCTGAAACTGTCAAAGTGACAACCACACGAGTGCCGTTCGGGAACAGCGCATAAGCCTTGGCCGAAGCTGAATTACCCCTTATCAAGCCTGAACCTATCCTCAGGAGGGTCCCATCTGATGGATTGTATATCGTAATCAATACATCGTCCTCGGGTGGCACTATCCCCAGCTTGAACGCTGTGTAGTTGTTCCTGGAGCAGGTGATGCACAACAGAAGCTGACTCTTGTTTATTACATACGCCGATCCATTGATCGCTATTCCAACGACGGGCGGTTCATTGTTCATCAAGCAGGGGGTGAAGTTGCCTGGGTTTTCAAGCAACTGCTGTAAAGCCTCCCTGGCCTGGTCATCGAGAGAGGAATGACTTGTTTGGAGAGATTTAATGAAGAATATGGCGAAGAAAGCGTAAACAAATATTATGAAGAGTGCCACCATGAAGGCAAACGCTTGTCTCACTCTCCCAACCCCTTCATCTGAGTCTCTCCCTCCAACCTGGGCTCGAACAATACATCTCAACATAATTGCCGTAACGGATTATTAAAAGATGAGGAAAGAATTTTGAAAAAGATTTTTGGAGGGCGCTTAATCTTCACGCAGGCGTTTAGGAGAATTTTATCTAGGATTGCCCGAACATTCTTGGAGGGTAGAAGCGCTTAGAGTCGAGGAAGCAGTGAAGCCAGTCGAAGAAGTTATCATACCAGTAAAGAGGTAGATAGTTGACTTTGTTACCTGAAAGCGTAACTTGTATCACATCACCGTAGTTTCCCGCCGGGCTCCTCCAGAGGACAAATAGACCGGTGAAAGCGACACCAGGCACCTTGAAGGTCCACCTTTTAACTCTGATCTCAGTAGCTGAGGGCATATAGAAGTTCAAGGTTGTCTGATTCTCACCAAAAGGTTTCAGACCGCGAACTGTGTTCCCTGAGGCTGATATGGGCACTATTAACCACCATGGAAGTATAGCATCAGGTCCTATGAAGGTCATTTCAGCATTATAGTCACTGAATGTGGGATTTAATACAAGGAAGAGTGCATGCCAATGGTCAGGAAATCTACCACGAGGTCCATAAGCGCAGAGCTTGTTTGGAATAAAGTAAAGAGGACCTGGGGTTGGTCCTCCAGTTGATCCTCCAGTCCCTCCCCCACCGTAGTGAGGTTTCATGAAGTAGTTCACGTCACCAGCAACTCCGTCGAAGAACGTCGAGCCCCTCCTTATGGAGTAGGCCACCAACACCTTATCCGAAACTATGTAGCGGGAGTAGTTATTAAGATGCACGCCCTTTGGAGAGATCGTTCGATTGAGGACCCTGATCTGACCATCGAGCCAGGCATACTTGTCATGATCACTGACAGGGAGGTACTTGACCGTTCCAGCAAGCTGATTTATAGCATCTGACAGATCAACGAAGTCGCTTGATGTATCGGCATGCACCTGAACGGTAGTAGGGTTTACATACATGGCTAAGGTGATTATCATCACTAGAACGGTGAAGCCTATGAGAAGCACGCCGCCACTTCCTATCCTCATCCTCATAGCTACTCATTGGATTTTAGCTATTTGTCACTTATAAGGTTTTCTTTTTAGATATTTCTCTCAGCAGAAAAACAGATCCAGAAGACTTTCATAAGCTCTTGTGTCCTTCAACACAGCTGCTCATGGCAGAACCCTTTCAACGTCCCTAGGGAAGAGGGCTGCCTCTCTTATGTTTTGTAAGTTTAACATCTTGTACACTGTTCTCTCCAGCCCCATGGCAAATCCTCCGTGAGGAGGAGCTCCGTACCTGAAGAACTTCGTGAACCACTCCAAGGAGTTCAGATCTAGTCCTTTCTCCCTTATCTGTGAGACTAGCACCTCATACCTGTGCTCCCTCTGACCTCCCGAGCTCAACTCCTCGCCTTTGTACAGCAGATCCACGCTTCTGGCCCAGAGATCCTCGGCCTTCATAACATAGAAGGGCTTCGTCTTGAAGGGGAATCTGTTGATGAAGAGGAAATCCGTTCCGTACTTCTCCCTTGCGTACCTCCAGAGCAGCTTCTCAGACTCGGTGTCATAGTCCTCTCCGAATGGAATCTCCTTTCCTAGATCCTCAAGTATGTTGTATATCTCAGGAAACCTTAGCTCTGGGAAGGGTGTTTTTGGTACATCAAGATCGACGTTTAGTAGTTCCAGTTCCTTACTTCTCTCCTCCAGCACCCTTCTGAGGCCAGCCACTAAGAGCTCCTCCTCAACCCTCATCACATCCCCCTCATCAGATATGAAAGCCATTTCCACAGCTATTGACCTGAACTCGCTTATGTGTCTGGCCGTGTGACTTGGTTCAGCTCTCCAGTTTGGTCCTACGTCGTATATCTTCGTGAAACCACCTATTATGGTGAGCTGTCTGTGAAGCTGTGGATCTTGCCTTAGATAGGCCTTTTTGTCGAAGTATTTAACCTCGAAGACCTCAGCGCCGCTCTCGCTGGCAGCCCCTATTATAGCAGGGGTGAAGACCATCAGGAAGCCATGTGAGTCGAGCCAGTCAATTACTCCCCTGAGGAAGCTGGTCTCTATCTTGAAAATAGCTTGTACCTCAGGTCTTCTGAGATCCAATGGTCTATAGTTCATCCGAGTCGGAAAGAGCGCTGGAGTCTTCCAGTTGGGATCAAGAGGCAGTTTCCTCTCTGATGTCGAGTGAACCACAATGCTCTTCGGAATGACCTCCATGTCAACGGCCTTAGCTATCTTCTTTTCGCTCATAAACCCAGTCGCCTCAATCACGCTCTCCTGAGTAAGATCATCGATCTGGCTGAGAAGCTCATCAGGCACCTCACTCTTCTTGAGTGTGAGTTGAACCCTTCCTTGAGGAGTCCTCAGCACCACGAACTTTATCTTCCCGATACTTCTTATCTCGCTGACCCAGCCTCCTATTCTAACCTTCTCAGCCATATCGATATCCTCCTCTCCCCTACTCTCCAGTCCTTGTGATAACATCCTTTCGGAGCTCTTCCGAACTCCAGGAGGACAGCGTCCACCTCATTCATGATATCGGATATGAGGTCTCCCAGGTCCTCTCTTTCGCACCCATCTATGTAGACCTCGACCTTCTCCACACCCTTCCTCAACCCCATCTCCTTCCTCATCTGTTGTATCCTCCTTATGATCTCCCTGGCAAATCCCTCCTTCTTAAGCTCCTCCGTCAACTCCACGTTGAGGTAGATCCTTCCTTCTGAAAGCCCAGCATCCACCCAATGAGAGGAGGTAAGCTCAAAATTGTCAAGGAACCTCACCGATTTGACGTTGGTCTCGGAGGCTATCACGTCTCTGAAAACTCTCGCTTCCACCAGATCCCCTGTTATCACGAGCTCTGGCAATGGTTGCCTTATCTTCAGCTTGTTATTCGTTCTCATACTGTTTACCACTGTTATCACCTTCTTAGCCAGCTCCATTTTGAACTCAAGGTTCTTGTCTATGGAGCTCACATCCACCCCAGGAAACCTCAACATGACCACACTCTCGGGATCTCTCTCCCCTCTGAAGGCCTCTTGGTATATCTTCTCGGCCATTAGAGGAGCAAATATGGCGAGTATCGGTAGGGTTTTCGCTGTTATATCTCTTAAAATCTTGGAAACTGTGGGATCGCTCTTTATCCTCTTCCTCACAACTCTGAGGTACAGATGGCTCAGATCGTCAACCATAAAGTTGAGAAACTCATTTAAGGCGTCATGAAGTCTATAACTTGACAAGGACTCGTCCACGTTCCTGATCATGCTATTAAGTCTTGACAATATCCATCTATCCTCACTCTTAGGAGCAATCTCTCCCGATATCCTCGCGTACTCTGTTATGAACACGTACACATTCCATACCACATTGAGCTTCCTCCTGGCCTCATCCATTCCGAACCAGGTAAACCTTAGATCGCTCCATGGCACCTTGGACAGGACGAAAACCCTAAACACATCGGCTCCATAGCGCTCCAATATGACCCCCACCGGAACATAGTTGCCCTTGCTCTTGTGCATCTCCTCCCCCCTCTCATCGAGCATGAACCCATGAGACATCACCGTTCTGTAGGGGGCGCTACCGAAGATCAGATATCCCATCCTCAGCAGAGAGAAGAACCAGCCTCTGAACTGATCATGTCCCTCCACAATGAAGTCCACAGGTCTGAGCTTCTCGTACTCGTCGCTCTTTGGATATTCCAGGCTCGCGAAGAAGGCCACACCTGAATCGTACCACACATCGGCGACGTCTGGAACCCTCCTCATCAACCCTCCGCACTTCGGACAGCTCCAGATTATCTCATCAACCCAGGGTTTATGTAAGTCCTCTGGAACCTTTCCTGACTTCTCCTTAAGTTCCTCTTCCCCTCCTATGACCTCCACATGACCGCACTTTCCGCAAAGCCATACAGGGAGAGGAGTGCCCCAGTATCTCTGCCTGGATATTATCCAGTCCTCCAGCTCCATTAGCCAGTTCTTGAACCTCTTCTCCCCTCCCCAAGCAGGAACCCATCTGACCTTCGATATCTCCTCTATCAGTCCGTCCTTGAGGTCTGAAAGCTGTACGTACCATTGCTCGGTGGCCCTTATTATCAGAGGGGACTTACACCTCCAGCACACTGGATACCTGTGAGTTATTTTTCCTTCATGAAATAGGAAGCCTTTCCTTCGCAGATCCTCTACTATCAGCCTGTTGGCGTCCTTTATGAACATCCCGTCGTACCTTCCGGCCTCTTCCGTGAAAACGCCTTTATCATCCACAGGACTCAGGACGGGCATGCCGTAGTCCCTATGAGCCACCTCGTAGTCCTCCTTTCCGTGCCCGGGAGCGGAGTGCACACAGCCGGTCCCTTCATCCATCGTGACGTACTTGTCACTCAGGACGACCTTGTGCTCCACCTCCGCTTGAACTGGAACCTCCTCCTCGAGAGGATTCCTGTACTTCAGTCCCTCCAGATCCCTCCCTTTGAGCTTTTCCACTACTTGGTACTCCCCAACGCCGGCCTCGCTCATCACATGCTCGAGCCTCCTCTCCGCCAGTATCAGGACCTCGTCCACGACCTCCACCTTGACATAGTCCTCGTCTGGGTGAACCATGACTGCCACGTTGGCAGGTAGGGTCCACGGTGTGGTTGTCCAAATCAGTATGAATGTGTTTTCGTCATCCTCCACCGGGAACTTCACATATATGGATGGATCAGTCAGCACCTGATACTCGTGCACCTCATAATCGGAGAGAACAGTCTCACATCGGGGGCACCAGTGGACGACCTTCAATCCACGCTTCAGTCTGCCGCTCTCCCATATTCTCTTGAACCCCCACCAGGCTGAATTTATATAGCTCCTCCTGAGCGTCAGGTAGGGATTTCTCCAGTCCAGGGAAACGCCCAACCTCTCGAACTTCTTGGTCATCTCAGACAGATTGTTCAAAGCCAGCTCTCTGCACTTCTCCACGAATCTATCAATGCCATATCTCTCTATATCCTTCTTTGTCCTGAAGCCAAGGTTCTTCTCCACGGTCACTTCTATTGGAAGTCCGTGTGTGTCCCATCCAGGCTGATCTCTGACGTTATATCCCTTGGATCTCCAGTATCTCACAACCACATCCTTTATGAACTTGTTCCAGCATGTTCCAGGATGAGGCTCACCGCTGGATGGGTATGGAGGCCCATCCAGGAAGTAGAACTTCTTCCCGCAGGAGAGAGATCTCCTCAGTTTATCGTAGATCTCGTTATCCTTCCAGAACCTTAATATTTCCTCCTCGTACTCCTGAGGTGAGAATCTCTTCGAGAGGACCTTCATCGAAACACCTCTTGAGAGCCCTCCCATCTCTCGTCAAAAAAGGAAATAAAAAGATGATCTCGATCACAAGTTCCGAAGAACTCAACCACATGTTTTACAGACTCAGCGATATCTTTGTCAGAAATTCGGAAATCCTACTGATCTTGCAATGTTAATTGTTAGTTTTTACGGAAAGAAAAGCAGTTCTTCTATGCGAGTATGTTTGTATAAGGGAATACTCCACCGATTATTTCGATGAACCTGTTTGGGATTATTAAGGCGACCACAATAACAGATGAGTCTGGAAGATGTTCATCCTCATCGTTATCAAGAAGTATGAGTATAGGAAGAAGAATCAGATCATCGAGCAGCTCATAAAGGAATTCATTAGGAGAGCACAGGTAGCAGATCTACGATGCTATTTAAGTGTTTTAGGAGGATATAGAGGATCTGAAGAAGACTTCAAGAAGCATGTCCTAATGGCCCACACATTCGACCAGGCCGTCCGGACCGGAAGCTTTTCAGCATCCTTTAATTAGGAGTTCCCTAGACCAGGAGGACAGGAGATATTATGTCGAAACAAGAGGTCATTGAAATAGCGAAACATCAGGAAGAAACCCTGTTCAAGCTGATAGAGGCCTATCTCCATAATGGAGACATAAGCAGGCACAATGCGAACCTAATCTACTCCCTTCCAAGCCTTTCCGGCATAATAGCAGGATACGTCCAGAGGGAGTACTATCTGAGGAGAGTCCTGAGTGAAGAGGAGCGCCTCCTTCACGAGGAGGGATGGTGGTACCACCATCAGATGAGCCAGCTCAGCCCGTACTGCGCTGGGTTCTCCGCGATGGATATAATGAGACATGGGCTCAAGTCCAAGAACTCCTTCTCAGTCAAGTCCAGACCACCCAAGCATCTCAAGACATTCCTGGATCAGGCGGTGAACATGATATTCAAGATCAGCCAGGAGGTGTCTGGTGCTGTGGCCCTCAACGATCTGACAACCGTGGCAGCCGCCTATGTGTGGTACGAGAGAGAGATTCTTAACAAGTCAATGACCTTCAATGAAGTCAAGAACGCTTTCCAGAGTTTCGTGTACAACATAAACCTCGACTTCAGAAGTGGAAATTCCCCATTCACCAACGTCTCGATAACCATAGGCGGACCATCGCCAGCCCTAGCTCATGAACCAATACCTCTTATGAGCAACCTCCTGAAGCCCGTTACCTTCAAAGATATACCAACGGAGATTTATGATGAGGTAAACGACGCCTTCTTCGAGGTCATGTCCGAGGGAGACGCTGAGGGGAAGCCTTGGACCTTTCCTCTCATAACAGTCTACGTAACGGATGACTTTGACTGGGAAAGCTCCCTCTTTGATAAGCTTCTGGAGCTCATGGACAGCTTTGGTGGTGTGTACTTTGAGAACTATCTGAACAAACCCTTCTCCGATGAGAAATGGATGAAGAAGATAGGTCGCCTTGAGAGAAGAGACCCTAAGCTCCAGAGATCGTTCTGTTGTAGATTCCAGGTTGATCTCGAGGAGCTCATGAGAACCCCGCACACCGGTTCAATATTTGGGCATAGCTCTGGCGTCGGTTCTGTGGGCGTGATAACTCTGAACTTCAACAGGTTGGGCTATCTATACAGAGGCAACCTAGATGCTCTCCTGGAGCATATGGATAAGCTCCTGGAGTACTCCAGGAGTGCTCTTAACAAAAAAAGAAGGTTCATACTTGAGCACAAGGAGCTCTACCCAACTTTCTTCTACTACGTGGATGAAAGCTTGAAGACTTATTTCTCCACCATTTCGTTGGGAGGAGGACATGAGGGCCTGGTAAACTTCGGAGTAAAGGAAGGAATTCTCTCAGAGGAGGGCCTTGAGGTAGCAAGAAAGGTGGCATTTTACGTGCTGGATAAGCTTGAGGAATTCAGAGAAAGAGATGGAGTTGCTTGGAACTTGGAGTATGCCCCCATGGAGACTGCTGCAGGATACCTAGCCAAGAAAGATCTGGAGCTCCTGCGCAATCTGAAGAGGAGAGATTTGAGCGGGTACAAGATATTCCGAGACGTTTTAGAGGAGAAAATCAGGAGGGGCGTTGATGAAATGTATCTATCTGGAGGTAAAGAACGACCGATCGTCACTTCAGGCTTTCAGCCACCGTTCAGTTGTAAAAACCTGACCAAAATGGTCTACGTGTCAGCTCATACGCAGAACTACGCTACTGGAGGATCAGTGCTTCACATCTTCTTAGGAGAGAAGATGAGCGTTAAGGCCAAAAAGAGGCTCGTCAGATCGATATTTTTCAACTACCCTGTCAAGTACATAACTCTCACCCCGACCCTGACCCTATGCAACAGCTGTGGAGGAAAGTTCGTGGGAGAAAAGCTGAAGTGCCCAGCGTGTGGGAGCGAGGACACCACAGTTTACTCTAGGATCGTGGGGTACTTCAGACCGATAGCTAGAAGGATCAAGATGCGTGATGCAGAAAGAGGACTGTATGAAGGGGAGGAGAACGTATGGCAAGACAGCAGAAGATCAGACTGGGTGACCAGAGGAATCTTCAGCGAGAGCGATGTGGAAAGCTTCCTTAGGGATTTCTGAGTCTTTCGGGTTTTGAAACTCCGACCAGGAGGTGCGTTTGGGGTTCCCTCCTGATCCCCAATGCCTCGTTTCACCAATCGTCAGAAGGGTTTATAACTGGTTCGGGGAGGTTCTGGAGAGATTTATGTTCCCTAAGATAGCAGGAACGTTGGTAAGCGGAATAGATCATCCAGATAGGGTTGCTCTCGTCGTTTACCTACCATACTGCAATTACCGATGTCTATGGTGTCACAACTATGAGCTTGTGCTTGGAAAATTTAGAGAGGTTCCTCTTGAGGACCTGAGATGGGAGCTCGAGAACAACATGTTCGTGGACATGATCGTGATAACGGGGGGAGAGCCAACCGTCTACGGTGATGGGCTCATCAGGCTGATCGAGTTCGTCAAGGAGGTAAGGCCGGACCTGCCCGTGAGAGTTGACACTAACGGATCGAGACCTGATGTCATGGAGAAGACAGTCGATCTTGTTGATGGATTCGCTGTGGACGTTAAAGCCCCCCCTCAGAAGAAGCGACTCTACTCTAGGATAATAGGTAGGGAGTTTGATGAGGAGGCCCTCGTTAAGTCCATAAAAATAGCTTGCGATCTTCCGCTCACTCTCTTCAGGACTGTTCGCTACCCAATTCTGACAGATGAGGACTTTTCATTAATAAAGAAGTTTTTAAATGATATATGCCCGAGTAAGCCTTACTACGTCAACGAGTTCGTCTTTGTGAACTCACCTGCTGATTGGAGAGGCGGAACCAGTACTTACCTCCCCAAAAACCTCCAAGATCATACTTTCTATCCTGAAGGGTTTGAGAAGGGTTGACATCTTCAGGGCTTCATCCAGCTTGGACTCACTACTGCTGTATAACTCGAATAGAGGATCTCCCTCCTCCACTTTGTCTCCTCTCTTCGCCAGAAGCCTTATACCTGCTTTTTTATCGTTTGGAGCACCAGCCGTTCTAGCTATCCTCATCATAGCCCTGTTGGATACTGAGGTCACATAGCCAGAGGTGTTAGCCCTGACTATTGCCCTGTACTCCCCGATCTCTATCTCGTCTGCCTTCATCCTCCTGCCTCCCTGAGCCTCGACGATTTCCATGAACTTCTCATATGCCTTGCCTGACTCGAGCACGGAGAGCGCCATCTGATATCCCTTACCTCGGGGGGCCACGCTTCCTATCTCGAGCAACAATCCCGCGAGGCCCACTGATTTCTCTACGAAGCTTCCGCTTCCTCTCTTTCCGCAGGATTCCATGACCTCTAGGGCCTCCATGGCCTCTAGGGCGGGTCCTATACATCTCCCCACGGGTTGTCCTCCGTATGATATGGCTACATGTGTTCTGATCCCCAACCTCTCGGATATCTCCATGAACCTCCTGGCCATGGTCCTGGCAGTCTTCATGTCCTCCACCTTCGCCTCAGGACCTGTCGGTATATCTATAACCAGTTTTTTAGCCCCAACAGCGTATTTCTTGGACAGAACAGAGGCATAGATTAGGGGTTCAGGATCCACGCCCAGCGGGTACTCAACGCTCTCGATGAATGTGGCATCGACCGGTGAGAGATTGGCGGGATATCCCCATGTTATCACCCCCCCAACTCTCTTTGTTATCTTCACTATCTCATCCGGCCCTAAGTTAACTGGAGCGAGAACCTCCATCGTATCCACTGTACCGGAGGGGCTTGTTATGGCCCTTGTACTTGTCTTGGGTATTATAAGCCCTGAAGCAGCTACTATTGGAACTATCACCAAGGAGTTCTTGCTGTTTCCTGGAACCCCTCCCACACTGTGTACATCAACGACGTCCATGTCACCGAAGTCCAACACGTTCCCCACACTCGCCATGCTCCTGGTGAGCCATTCTATTTCATCCATGTCCAGACCGTAGAAGTTTACCCCAAGAACAAAAGCCGTCAGCTCGACGGCGCTTAGAGCTCCACTGTAGACGTCCTTGACTATGCGGTCTATCTCCTTCCGTCCAAGTTTAGCTCCAGATAGCTTTTTCTTTATTGAGTTAATTGACTCCCTCGGTTCCGAAGGCTCTACTGTGACCTTGCAGCCCTCAGATAAGTTGAGCTTTTTGGCCATATCGACAAAGACCGCCAGTTGGCCCTCGCTAATGAACGTGTCCGTTAGACTGACGAGAACGATCTCACTTCTTCCTAAGAAGGAGATCTTAACCCTGTCATTTGAGACAATCCCTATTTTTCGGGCATCCGCTCGGTTCATGACCACTTTTGGCTCTCCGAGCTCCACTTCTATCAGATGAACCGATAAGTTCACAGGACTTAGTTCAACGGAAGCTATTAAAACATTCATAGACCTTGACGAGAGATTACCCATTTTAAAGAAGCAGAGAAATTCCTCCCTTACCGCCCTCCATCAGTTTTAAAACGTCAGAGCATACATGAATTTCAATGGAGGCTACAAAGACAGCAGTCTGCAAGCTCGTTCTGGTTAGCCGTAACTTTTGTAGGGTTTGTAAGCTTCGTTGTGGCTAACCCCCCCACCCTCCACTCCTTCGGGAGGGAATGGAGACTCCCACACCTTCAGGGCCCTTAAAAGAAGGTTTTAGCTCCCAACAGCATCCCTGTCAGCCTCAAAACAACAGTTTTTGCATTTTAAGACCCTATGCCCGTTCGGGATTAATTTCCCCCCACATACCGGGGACAGAGGAAGTATGTGCGAGATTCATAAAAATAATTCAAACTTTACGCTTTTTATAGTGGGAGAAGCTGATTCACTAGTTGGGGCAGTTCTATGGAGAAAGCTCTGAAGAACTGGGCAAAAATCTCGTTAGATCTCGTGAAGGAGTCTGTCCGATCCAGTAGAGTCATAATGCTGTACGATCATCTGCCTGGCGGGATAGTGTCAGCGGCGATAATCCGCGAGATCTTGGAGAGATGGGGAGTGGAAGTTAAGTCAATACCTGTGATGCCGGAGGAGATCCTGCCTACTGTAGAGAGCAACCTGGATCAGAGAGCCTCATTGGTTTTAGTCGGAGTAGCTCCCACAGGCCCAGGACCCCTCTCTGTAGCTAGGGAGATATATTCCTCCGTCGTTCTCGTAGATGATTTCGTATCCAATCACCTCAACAGAAGCGATGTCATTCGGATAAAATCCAAATTTCCTCTCCCACTAGCCGCATATCATCTAGGCCTAGAGGAGAGTGAGGAACTGGAGAACTTCTGTTGGCTGGTGGCCAGTGTGGTTCATGGAGGCCTGGCTGACAGTGCCGCCCAAGAATCTGCTGTCAGATGGCCTTATCTATTCGCTGCAGAATATGGAGGGGATAGCTTCGCCAAAGTGGAGAAGAACCTCCTTCTCTCGACATTCGAGTATCCTTTAGGACCTTCGGTTGCTATGAGAGCAATTCTAGACAATTTTGATGATCCCACCTATTTTCTAGAAGGAGAAGGTCTTCTCTCCTCCTTGATAAGATCTTTAAAGCTTGAAGATCGTGGAGAGAGAATTTTCAAGGCACTTCAGTCTACTAACAGAAGAGAAAGGTTCCTTTTCTTGAGAACTGATACGGGATGGGAGAGAAGAGCTCTGGCCTATTTGTCCCAACTTGTGTGCATCAATCTCTCGATTGTGATCTCTGAGGAGAGACCTTTGACTTTCGTAACGGCATCTGCTGGGCAGGACATCAATGTTCACGGGCTAATGTCCATGGCCTCCGAAGGGATAGAATCCTCTCTCTGTGGAAGGGAGAACTTCGTGGATGCGATTCTCAGAAGCGAAGATTTAGAAATTCTCCTGGACAGAGTGGCCAGGATGCACCAAAAAGATTTTAGATTTTCCTCCCCAAGGAGAGATGATCTGGAGGGAGATGAACCGCCTTGACGATAAGGGTGGCTGTCGCCACTGAAGATGGCAGGAAGGTTAAGGAGGGAGATTTCAACAGAGCCAAGTTCTTCGCTATATATGATGTCTCAGGTATGAGTCCCACGAAGGTTGAACTAAGGCTCAACACACGAAGGACAAGCGAAGATCCCGCCTCTCCGCTGGAGATTCTAAAGGATTGTGAGGTTATAGTATCCAAGCATTTCAGAAAGGAGGTCAAGGAAGTAATAGAATCCATGGGTGTGATTACACATGAAACTAAGCATGATGATGTAATATCAGCTGTAACAGAATTCGCTGAGATGATATCTAAGCTCAAGAGATAACCTGAAGTATTCAGACCATAAGTAGGGCTGCCGCAACGGCTAATGGAACGATCACGTTGTCAAACCCTTTCAGAGGACCAATGCTCAAGGCCTCCGACACACACCCCACGATGCCGCCTATCAAGGACTTCCTCGCAACATCCCCTACTGGGAATCCCGAGAAGCTTAGTATCCATAGTCCCACTGCTGCACCGAGAGCCCCAAATGTGAAGACAACTAAGCTCCCCTCTAAGGTCTTCTTAGAGAAAGGATATTCAGTTCTTCCTATTTTTCCTGCTATTATAGGTGCTAGTCCATCCCCCCAAGCCAGCACGAATGTTGATGCTACAATCACATCTTTTCTCGGCCAGAAAATCAGAAGAGCTAGTATGCACAGGATGTAGTACAGCGGACCATAGAGATGAGTCCTGTCCATGCCCTCAACAAGCATGGGAGCAGATAGAGAGCTATCCTTCTTGAACAAAAAGGCTATGGACAGCAACATTATGAGGCCCACCGGTATGAGGGCGGGCCATATGGGAGATGACATCCATCCTATTGCTACTATCGAGTCCCCAGCCAGTAGATGTATCAATTTTCTGGTGAGCATCGGGTCTCCTAGCCTCCTCCTGAGAAACTCCCCCATGAGTATTATAACGAACACCCAGAGATACACGACCACTATTAGGAGAATGTCCATGACGGTCGGCTGTGGCAGCATCAAGCTGGGAACTACAGTTATATAATAAACGTTTCCAAGTTCGACGGATGACATCGGTAGTTTGGAAGCGTCGAGAGATCTTCTCGAAGCTCAATATCCCAGATGATTTTCCAGTGATCCTCCGATTGGATGGATGGAGATTTCACAGAATAGCTCACGAGCTCAGGCTTAAGAAGCCTTTTGATTCTGAGTTCATTCGAAAGGTTGTTAAATCCGCCAGGAAACCGATGGAGATTTTTCCCATAGAGCTGGCATTTGTGTTCTCAGATGAGATTTCGTACCTCCTACTCCCGCCCCTCCCATGGAATGGACGTTTGGAGAAATTAGACTCCGTAATCCCATCCTTGGTCTCCTCATCGCTCTCCCTTCTCCTCGGTACGGAGACAGCGTTCGATTCCAGGGTAATAGTTGTGCATAGCACAGACGAGGTGCTGGACTATCTATCGTGGAGGCAGATGGAGGCATGGAGGAACCATGTGAACGCTTACGCTCAGATAGCAGCTGAGAGAGACGGTGTGGACATAACAGGTATGAGATCTGAGGAGCTTCACGACCTGGTCTTCAAAAGACTGGGAATAAACCTCGCCAAGACCCCCTGCTGGCAGAGAAGAGGTGTTTTGATCTACTGGAAAGAGTACGAAAAAGAGGGCTTTGATCCAGTCTCCTGTAAAAAGGTTAAAGTAAAAAGAAGAAGATTAGAGGAGAACTGGGAGGTTCCTACTTTCTCATCTCCTCATGGAAGAGAGCTCCTTCACGGACTGATCAGGTTCACACATCCAGGAACCTCTCCTTGACGAAGCTCCTTATCCTTTCTATACCTTCCTTTATCACCTCCTTGGATGTCGCAAAGGACATCCTCAGGTATCCCTCACCCTCCCTGCCGAAGAAGGTTCCCGGCAGCAAAGCCACCCCGACCTCCTCGAGCAATATATCGGCCAGCATTTTGGAGTCAATTCCAAGCTTCATCACGTTGGGAAATGCGTAGAACGTGGCTTGAGGTTTTATCATCCTGAATCCGGGTATGGAGTTTATGCCCTCATGTATTATGTCCCTCCTCTCCTGATATTCGCGGACCATCTCTCTGACGCTGTCCCATGAGTTCTTTATGGCTTCTATGGCGGCATATTGAGCAAAGCTCACAGGACAGGAGGCCACGTTCAGTTGTATGTTTGCTATCTTCTCGGCGATCTCCTTAGGAGCCACCACCCAACCCAATCTCCACCCGGTCATAGACCAGGACTTGCTGAAACCTCCTATGAGTATTGTGCGCTCCTTAGCTCCAGAGATTGAGAGAGCACTTTCGTGCTTCCTTCCATCGAAGATTATGTGTTCATATATCTCATCGGATATGACTATCAGGTCCTTTCTCCTGACAACCTCGTAGATGTCTTCGAGGTCCTCTCTTGTGTACATACCCCCGGTCGGATTACAAGGTGTGTTTATCAGGATCACCCTTGTCTTATCTGAAACAGCTGACGCTATCTCCTCTCCGCTGGGTGAGAAGTTCCTCTCCTCCCTGAGCTTTACTGTCTTGACCACTCCGCCGACAAACCTCGCTACACTCTCGTAAGCAGGATAGGCAGGGCTCGGTATAATCACCTCTTCCCCAGAATTTACCAGAGCTAAAATAGCAGCGAAAATACCCATCTTGGCTCCCACTGTTATCACTACCTCATCCGGATGAACATCCACATCTCTGCTCTCAGAGATGTACTCGGCTACCACCTCTCTCAACTCATGAATCCCAGCGGAAGGTGTGTATCCAGTTTTACCCTCATCTAAAGCCTTCTTGGCAGCTTCTCTTATATTCTGGGGGGTGGGAAAGTCGGGTTGCCCTATCTCAAAATGGAGCACGCTCCTCCCCTTTCTCTCCAGCTCTCTAGCCTTTGCCAGTATTACAAAAGCCCCCTCAGTTCCTAGACGGCTCATTCTGTTAGCTAACCTCAGAGTGATCACCTTTTTACTCAGCGAGGGAGGAATTTCAAAAAATTTCCTAAGATCCCGAGGATTTGCTGATCCTCCTGAGCACTAGAAGATAACATACAAACCCAAATATGAGCTCGTTAAGGAATACTGTCAAAGTTGATGATAATATGGTGACAGCTCCGGCCACAGTCTTATCTATCCCTACCAGGACGAGAAGACCCGTCATCGCCCACTCCCTCACTCCGGTGTTCCCTGGAATCCCCAGCGGGATTAGTATCATTATTATAGAGAAAGAGTATATGAAAGTTCCTAGAAATACATCGATATCTATTCCTAATGAATAGGAATATATGAATATAGGGAGCATGTCGAAGATCCAGTTGGCGAAAGCGCAGAGAAGAGCTAAGATCAGAAGGTTCCTCCTCTGAAGAAGACGAAGGAATGTAGAAGTATAATCTCTAACATATCTTCTCATGTTGCTTAGATCCTTTTTCAGAGCCCTCTCAGCTAGATCTATTACCCTGAGCAGGTACTTCTCCGTCATGCTCATCTTCACCAGCAAGGTCGCGCCGATTACAATGAGAAGAAGAGCTAGGAGAGCAGTACAAAGGCTTTGACCAATAAGGGCTGGCAGATAGGAGATCCCCAGCGCCACGCTTGTCAGGAAGGGAATCAGCATCACAACCCTGTGGGCTACTATCGTCGAAAGGACTTCTGAACCAGAGAGATCGCTTACCTTCCCTCCCATGTAGACTCGGAAGGCCTCTCCTGAGGTGGATCCCGTTGGAATGAGAAGGTTCATGAATAGGCTGGCGTAGCTTATCAGAAAAGCATCCAAAAAAGGGATCTTTCTCTCAGAAAGGATATACCAACCAAGGGAATAGAAGACGACACCGATATTTATTGATATAAATGATAGGGCTATCGGCAGCAGCCCTACCCTCTCCATGTAGTGGCTCAACATCGAGATATTGAGTGTAGGGAGGAGTAGCAGGAGTATCACTATTCCCACAGCTAACAGGATAGCTGTTTGCTTTCTGCTTATGGTGGGAGGTTTTTCAGCCATAATTCCACCTCTTAAGAAAGTCTATGACCTCGTCCCAGGAGGGAACTCCCTCCTGTGCCCCTATTTTTGTTATTTTCAGGGCAGCTACGGCGTTGGCGTGAACAAGAGATCTTTTCACATCATATCCTCTGAGCCTGGAGATCGAGTAGGCTGCTGCGAAGGCATCCCCTGCTCCCGTCGTGTCGAGAACCTCTACCTCGAAGGCCCGTTCCCTGAAGATTTTTCCTCCTGAACAGGCAATTGCTCCCCGACTTCCAAGTTTTATCACGACCTCCTCGGAGAACTTAGAGAGAAGCCTGGCAGCCCTCACCGGATCTGATTCTCCGGTTATCAGTTGGGCCTCCTTCTGGTTGACGAACAGTCTTCTGACGTACCTCAGATGCTTCAGGACATCAGTCCCCATTTCATGTATTATCTTTATGCCGGGATCCCAGGATATCCCGGTGACTATCTGCAAGACCGCCTTAAAGGAGGTCCTCATCACACTGGTGACGTGAATCAGATCGCAGGATTTTAGTAAACCCTCCTTCTTCCTGAGATTTTCCTCGTTAAGGAGGGCATTGGCTCCTCTAAAGGTTATCATCCTCCTCTGAGCCCCCTTCTCATGAAGAATCAGAACGATCCCTGTGGGAAGATCGGCAGTCC
Source organism: Thermoproteota archaeon (assembly GCA_027491735.1). Taxonomy (GTDB): domain Archaea; phylum Korarchaeota; class Korarchaeia; order Korarchaeales; family Korarchaeaceae; genus Methanodesulfokora. Next base: position 36,963 of record JAOZGP010000017.1, read on the forward strand.
TTATAAGCCCGTCCGTGTTGACGCCCGATCTCACCAGGGAGCTCAGGTAGATCTCACTTAGAACATCTTTGCCGAGAACTGCCACTATGTAGGCTTCTGCTCCCAGTTTCCTCGAGGCGACAGCAAAATTGGAGGCCGATCCTCCAGCACCCATGTGAAAGCTCTCCGCGAACACGTCACCGTCGGGTTCTGGGATATGGGTCACAAAACACGTTACGTCCACGTTAGCATTCCCGATGGCAACTATACGTGGTTTCATGGTGAATCTCCCAGAAGAGAGGGATACAGGTGCTTCTTACCTCTTCTCTCCTTCAAATTGTCCCATTCATGGAGTATCCTTACAGCCTCATTGGCGACCTCTATGGCCTCCTTCTCGCCCCTGACCGAGAACTCATCGGTCACTCTCTGAGCGTAGACCGCGCAGATTGTGCCTGCCCTCAGGCCGAATAGATTGGCTAAGGTGAAGAGTGTCGCGGACTCCATCTCGAAGTTCACCACCTTGGCGGTCCTTAGGTCCTCAACTACACTCCTCATCCAGCTCTGAAAGTAACTGTTAAATCCCCTCCTTCCCTGACCTGTGTAAAAGCTATCTGTAGTTGCCGTTATTCCGACGTGGTAGCGATGACCAAGCTCCTCAGCTGCTTCTATAAGGGCCATGACCACCTCATAACTAGCGACAGCTGGATATTCTACTCTGACGTACTGTCTGCTCGTTCCATCAAGTCTTACAGCAGCCGTTGAAATCACTAGGTCTCCAACCTCGACCTCTGGCTGAATGGTGCCACAGCTGCCCACCCTTATGAATGTATCAACCCCGACTCTCGCGAGCTCCTCTACAGCTATGGCTGTTGCAGGACATCCTATGCCTGTTGAGACGGCCATCAGATCGACATCTTTATATCGTCCTGTGTGGACCACGTACTGCCTGTGCCTTGAGACCTCCCTTCTCGAGTCCCACATGCTCGAGATCTTTGCCACTCTCTCGGGATCTCCGGGAAGGAGAGCATACCTGGCTGCGTCTCTTCGAGAGATACGAACATGATATTGAACTCCCCCAGCCATCTCAGGATTTTCAGCGCTGGAGAAGGATTCGGTCATCCGTCAACACCCGCCCAATTTTTGAAGAGATTCCATATATCTTGGAAGACCTCCTCAATAGATCTGTTCCCATCGACCACGAAAGCCCCGTATCGATCAGCTAGATCTAGAAAAATTGATTTTATTTTTATGAGATCTTTCCTGTTCTCAAACCTCTCTCGTGGCCTGTTGGATATCCTTCTAAGGGCTACGTCCACGTCAACATCTATTATTATCGCTAGATCGGGAGATATGGCCCTGCTATTTATGGAGGCAACCCACTCTAAGGGAAGTCTGCTTCCCTGGTATGCCAACGATGATAGGACGTACCTGTCAGATACCACAAACGAATCCTTGAGGTGATCCCTAAGCGACTCCATGTGATGGAGCCTATCCGCTGCAAACAGGAGAGCAAGAACGTCTTCCTCAGCGGAGATTTCCCCCTTAAGGATCTTTCTGATCAGCAGCCCTATAGGTCCGTCTGATGGCTCTCTGGTGAGCACAGCTTTAAGACCCAATCCTTTTATTCGATTGACTAATATCCTCGACTGAGTGGTCGTACCTGCACCATCTATTCCCTCCAGCACTATAAGCCCTGATCTCCTGGTCAGCCCTTGACACCCTCCAAGCAGACCTCAAAAAGCTAAAAAATAAAACTATCAGGAGAGATGTTGCCTATGCTTATCATCGGACCGAGGGATGAATTTAACTTGAGACTTTCGGAGCTTACCGGTTTTGATCTCGTTGAGCTGGAGGAGCGAGTTTTCCCTGACGGAGAGATTTGTCCTCGGGTCATCCTAAATGGGAGAGATCTGGAAGGAGAGGAGGTTCTGCTATCGATCAGGATGAGCTCTGGCGGAAGTAATCCCAACTCTTACCTCGTTGAAGTGCTGCTGACAGCAATAAACCTCAAGAGGGAGCTAGGGGTTCATAGAATCGTGGCTTTTCTTCCCTACTTTCCATATGCCAGACAGGACGAGATCTTCAGGAAAGGAGAACCATTCAGCTCGAAGTATGTGGCAGAGCTCCTGGAGAGCTCTGGAGTCGACGAGATTATAAGCGTCACCGTCCATCTCCACAGACTGAAATCGTTTCAGGATCTGTTCGCTAGGGAGGTGAGAGCGATCAACATCTCAGGATTTGAGAGTTTGGCGAGATATCTCTTGAAGAAGAACCTCGACTCCCCCTTCATACTGGCTCCTGACACGGAGGGAATTCATTGGGCTAGGGAGCTGGCGAAGTTCATGGATGTAGCTGAATTTGAATCATTTGAGAAGGAGAGAGACCTCGCTACGGGAGAGATAAGGACAAAGGTCAAGAAGCTGAACCTTAATGGTAGGAATGTAATAGTTGTGGACGATATGGTGTCCACGGGAGGAACCATGGCCAACGCCGTGAGGGAAGCAAAGAGAATGGGTGCCAAAAGGATCGTCTCGGCTTTTGTTCATCCAGTTCTGGTAAAAGGAGCTCTGGATAGGATATTGGGTGCTGGTGCGGATGATATCGTTGCCACCGACACACTGAGATGGGTTGGATCCAAGGTCTCAGTAACCGATGAGGTTAGCAGATACTTAAGAGGGGCCCTATATTGAATTCTCTCTCCCTGGCAATACCGATCACCTTGGCTTCGGCCATGTTGATCCTCATCGTCGCTGCAGAGCTTTTTGAGCCGTTGCTTATAGTTGGAGCAGTGGTTGTGTTGCTGGCTACGATATCTCTAGCTGTGGACTCAATTAAGGGAAGAAGATATGCTCTTGTTGGAATAGCGCTGGAGTCCCTGGGTTTCTTTGTGGTTGGGGTCATAATATCTCCGGTCTCCCTGATGTTAGGAGCTGTCTTCACGATAATGGGAGCTGTTGGAGCATCTCTTGTCTCCGTTGAGATAAAGAAGAGCAAAGAGAAGAGGAAAAATGGATCAAATAGTTTTTCTTAACCCTTTCTTAACCCTTCTCCTCTCGATTTTACAAAATATCACTAAGAAGTCCTGATCTTTGGAGCGGGGATGAATTAGGGGAGGTGGGTGGGGGGTTGGTAGGAGATAATTGACTTTCTATACTCAAAAACTGCATGAAGGACTGTGGGGATAACAAAGGCAATCAGGTGCAAGCCATCGGACCGACAAAGCGAAAGCTATTGCTCAACGAAAAATACGACAACTTCCAGCACTACTTAAAGACTGGAGAAGACAGAGGATTCTATTCTGCCACAAAGCAATAGGGAAAGAGAACGTGCAGGAAAGTTGACCAGCAAAGAGTATCCTCTTGTCATCAGAAAGGGTTTGATGGGCATTCGCAAAACAAACAACAGATTTGCAAAATACTGAGCTCGCATTCTCGTTTATGGTGTTAGAGGCGGTGTTTATGCTGCGGTTCGATGAATACTGAAAGACAGCATCAAGGAGTTTTCATCTACAAAGGAGTGGATATGCCGTCAATGCGGGACATCAACAGTGCTGAAAGCATACTGAAACGAGCCATTGGACTATGTGCTCATGGTAAGAAGGTGTAGCGACCCAACTCGGAGAGGGAGCAGTTTGCGCTGTATGTCCCAACTTCCGTTAGGCTTCCGGTGGAGTCCCCTGTCTAAAGACGGGAGAAGATCACTCTCTTCTGTAGGGTTTGCCAATAGCCGCGGGTGCCCTGGTCTTCGTGAAGAACCCTGCAGCCACGAGAAGGGTTGCTGCATAGGGGAGGGACCAGACCAGCTGATCCGGTATTATCCCACTTGGTATTGTCAGAGAAAGGGCAAAGAAGAACCCAAAGAGAAGACCACTTAGTATTGCTAGGATCGGGTTCCACTTGGAGAAGACCACCATGGCCAGAGCTATGAAGCCTCTACCAGCGCTTATATCTCTGGTGTATGAAGCTAACCAGTCGAGTCCCAGAAAGGTCCCTCCTAGAGCGGCGAAGACCGCGCCGATTACGGTAGCCACGAACCTAGTTCTGAATACGTTTATTCCAGCAGCATCAGCAGCCTTGGGGTTCTCACCAACTGCTTTCAGTCTCAACCCTATCGACGTCCTTTCCAACAAATACCAAGCGGTTACCCCGCTCATAAAGGTTAGCACGACGAAGGGACTTATCCCGTGAAGATCCGGAACACGAGCTGAATCAGGTATCAGGGGGCTATTCGCGAAGGTTCCCCAGCTCAGATAGAGGGTTATCACGCCAAGACCATAGGCGAAGACATTGACGCCGACACCCACTATTATTTGATCTCCCCCGAGGTAAACGCTTATGATTCCATGAAGTATTCCGACGCAGACACCAGCTAAAATTCCCGCTAGGAGTGCCAATAATAGGCTGCCCGTGAAGTATCCCACGTAGACGGAAGCCAGAGCGCCGAGCATTATTATTCCCTCAAGCCCTATGTTCACCACTCCAGATCTCTCCGTTATTATTTCGCCTATCGCCGGTAGAGTTATGGGCACCATTAATCTCAGCGTGCCCAGGTACAGGGGAGCCTGAAGAAGTATGAAGAGCATGCTCGTATCCATTAGCCTCACACCTCCCTCCTTCCTCGGAGCCTCCGAATCAGATCGAGCATCTCGGGTATTGAGATGAATATTATTATGATTCCCTGTACTACAAGTCCCAGCTCCAGAGGAACGCCCGTCCTTCCTCCCACAGACGTGCTGCGCTGAACTGCCTGTATTCCGGTCTTCAACATGGCAAAAAATATGCTGGATAGGATTATCCCTATGGGATGGTTTCTTCCAACCAGAGAAACAGCGATTCCATCAAAACCCATGTTCCTCACTATGCTCAGCCCTGTATCTGTATAGTAGAAACGGCCCATTACCTCGAAGGCCCCTGCCAAGGCAGCTGTTGCACCACTGAGAAACATGGAGGTTATCATGGTCCTCTTGACATCTATCCCTCCGTATCTAGCAGCGGAGGGATTAAGCCCAACTGCTCTTATCTCGTATCCAAGAGGAGTTCTCCATAGGAGAATGTAGAGAGCCATGGCCGTGGCTATCGAAAGAAGAAATGCCAAGGAGAGATCTGTCCCAGGAACCATAAGGGGAAGCTCGGCTGAGGGAAGTATGCTCTTTGTCTTATACGCCTGCAGTGGATCATAGAAGACATAGGTCGCCAGGTAATTTACCAGGTAAAGAGCGAGAAAGTTCATCATTATAGTGGAGACTACCTCATTGACACCCCTCGAAACTCTGAGCCACCCGGCAACAGCACCCCATAGACCTCCTAGGAGTATGGCTAACGTTATTATGCAGAGCTGATGCATGACTGAAGGGAGCGCTATGAAGGCCCCGATAGAAACAGCTGCCAGGACGCCGAAGTACATCTGACCCTCAGCACCTATGTTGAACAGGGACGCTCTGGCAGCTATTGCAAAGCTCAGAGCTGTCAGTATCAGAGGAGTTGAGTAGCTCAGGGTGTTGAGTGTTGAATAGATATCTCCAAAAGCCCCTGCTATGAGGGCCTCATAGAACAGTATTGGATTGAAACCCGCAGCCCAGATTATTATCCCTCCTGCCAAAAAACCGGCGAGAAGGGATAACGATGACTCTACTACAGGCCTGAGATGGTTCCTTAGATCATCGCAAGTCCTCATGAGATCGCCTCCAGACGAAGCCCACCCATCATGAGGCCTATTCTCTCCCGATTGATCTCGGATGGATGGACGAGCCCCATGAACTCTCCCTCGTACATCACAGCAACCCTGTCGGAGAGGGAGAGCACTTCATCCAGATCCGCTGAAACCAACAGAACAGCCTTACCCTTGTTTCTCATCCTGATGAGGATCTTTCTTATGTACTCCGTGGCGGCCACATCGAGACCCCTAGTCGGCTGAGATGCGATCACCACGCTTGGCTCCTTGCTAAGTTCTCTTCCGACTATAAGCTTCTGCTGATTTCCTCCACTCAAGCTTTTGGCCGGAAAATCGGATCCCGGAGCCTCTACTGTGAAGTTTTTTATTATCGATTCAGTCCACTCCCGAATTCTCGGCTCATCGAGCATGCCATATCTAGAGACGAATCTTTTGCTCCTGTGAACCCCGAGTATGGCATTCTCCTTGAGAGAGAACTCGAGGATTATTCCCCATTTGTGCCTGTCCTCGGGTATATGCCCAAGGCCCAGTGCATAGAGCTCCATTGGATTGAGACCTATGACCCTCTTGGATCTTATGTAAACGTCACCTTTCTCTGGAGGCCTCAGACCGCAGATCGCCTCAACGAGTTCACTCTGACCGTTCCCCTCAACTCCAGCTATGCCGAATATCTCGCCTGATCTCACCGAGAATGACACGCCCTTGACGGCATAACCTCCACGATCGTTTCTGACCCAGAGGTCCTTTATTCTTAGGTAATCCTCCCGAGGAGAAACCTCCTCAGATTTTTCTACACCTGTCAGCTTCCTGCCAATCATCATTGTAGCAAGCTCTTCCATGGAAACGTCCCTCGTCCTTCTTACCCCCACAACGAGACCTTTTCTCAGTACAGTGACTCTGTCGGTTATCGCCTTCACCTCCTTCAGCTTGTGTGTTATGAATATGACAGTTTTCCCCTCTTCCCTTATCCTTCTGAGAAAAGAGAACAGCTCCTCAACCTCAATAGGTGTGAGAACGGCTGTTGGCTCATCTAAGATAAGTATATCTGCCTCTCTGTAGAGCATCTTCAGTATCTCTATCCTCTGACGTACACCGACAGGAAGAGTCTCTACCGGAGCATCGAGGTCAACTTTTAAGGCCACTCTCTCCATGAGCTCCATCACTCTTCTCTCGGCCTCTTTTCTATCTATCAGAAACCCCTTCTTTCTGGGCTCAGCACCGAGTATTATGTTATCGAGGGCTGTGAAGACGGGTACCAGCATGAAATGCTGATGCACCATCCCTATACCCAGCCTCATGGCATCGTTAGGACTTGTAACCCTAACCTGTCTGCCCTTAATGAAGATCCTGCCAGAAGTTAAAGGAACTATTCCATAGAGTATGCTCATCAGAGTTGTCTTGCCGGCTCCGTTTTCACCTAGAAGTCCATGTATCTCTCCAGGGAGAACCTCAAAGGTCACTCCCCTGAGGGCAACGGTGCCGTCCGGGTAGATCTTTTTTATGCCCTCCATCCTTATTATCGGCTCTGACATCCTTCGATCACTTTCCCCTAAAGGTTAAAAAAATGAGAGGGATCAGGCCCCGGTCGCTCCATACTTCTCTCTTATCTTCTTTATCTTTTCAGGAGTGTTTGCCGTCGGAACCTTTATTTCACCGCTCTTGATCTTCTGCTCGAGCTCTTTGAGGTCCTTCCACACCCAGTCAGGTATGGAGGCCCTCATCTCCTTGTATTTCTTCACTATGTTCTCGGGAGTGTCAGGGAGTTTGGCACCCAACTCTTTGGCTATCTCTATGAACTGCTCCAGATCCTTCTCGTCGCTCATCTTAACTCCTCCTTCCTTGAGACCAAGCGCCATGACACCTCCAGTGAAGTTACCGTAAACCACGTCCCTTATGCTGTAGAACACACCGTTGTCAACTCTCTTCATCATGCTAGCGATTATGTACCCGGGATGAATCCAGTCCTGATCGGAGTCGACTCCTATAGCGAACGGTGGACCCATCTCAAGCTTTTTGTTTTTATCGTACTCGTAGACAGCATCAAGCATTCCCTTGCCAGTTAAACCAGCGACGTTGTACAGAACATCAGCTCCCTGAGCGAGCATCCCCTCAGCAACCTGTTTTCCTAAAGCAGCATCCGTGAACGAGCCTGTATACTTGTAGGTTATCTTTACATCCTTGCCTGTTATGTTGTGAGCGTAGTTAACTCCCCAGTAGAAGCCGGCCTCGAAGTGATAGAGAACAGGTATCTCCATCCCTAAAACCACGCCAACCTTATTTGTCTTCGTTACAAATCCCGCCAGGGCACCCACTAACGCAGATCCCTCATTCTCCTTGAACACTACTGATCTCACATTTGGCAGATCGACTACAGAGTCTATTATGGCGTACTTCTGGTTGGGGTACTCAGCAGCGACCTTCTTGAGGTCGTTGGTCATAAGGAATCCGACACAAATTATCAGGTCATACTTACCGGATTTTGACAGAGACTCCAGGTTAGGTCGATAGTCAGCAGGAGTACGAGATTGGACATAGGTTACCTCAACATTAAGTTCTTTTTTAGCTCTTTCAGCACCCAACCAAGCCATATCGTTAAAGCTGAGATCCCCCCTTCCCCCTATGTCAAATATGACAGCTACTCGAACCTTTTTCTTAGGGGTTTGGATCGGCTGTTGGGGCTGAACCTTGGATGGTTTCTTCAGCGTGATAGCAAGGGCAGCCACAGCCACTATTGCCAGCACAACCAAAACAACAGCCACAGTCTTTCCAGACGCCATATCTATCCCCTTGTTTGAATTGTGGAAGGTTGATGAGAAACTTCTTATTCTTTTCGACAGACCATTTCCTTCAGCCGCTGACCTTTCATAGATGAAACATGGAGGTTATCTCCATAGCTCAGGAAAAGAACTTGTTGGTGATCTCCCTCAAGGAAACAAGCATCACATCGACGCCTCTCATCGATCTCAGGTACTTAGCTGCCTTGGGGGAGTTAGTGGCCACCTTTCTGAATCCCATGCGCTCTAACGGACATACGACCATGCAGGTATCCGCGTATACCTCAACTCCTGCCGTCTTCAGGATCCTCAGATGTCCTGACCTTCGAAACGCTGTGAGCAGAGTCCTTGAGGTGAATATCCACGTTCTCACGAGAGCTCTTTTCCCTTGAACCATTTTCATGAATTCAAGAAGTTCCTCAGCTGAGAAATGTGGACATCCGAGAGCTAATAGGTCAGGAGATGAATTAAAGGTGCTTAAATCTTCTCTTAACGAGAGGATCTCTCTTTTACCCACAGGCAACGTAGATGTGGTATCGTATCTCTCATAAAGTTGAGCCTCAGGAGTTACTCCTTTAACATGAAAGAGCTCTATTCCTCCAGAGGCCGCTCCTCCAGCGCTCAGAGCTTTTAGTTCCGAAAGTTTCATCTTATTTATCCCCGAAATCAGAGGGACAGCATCGGGAAATTCCCTACCTATTAAAAAGCCGAGAAGACCGAACTCCATAGGGCCGGAGAGGTTACATTTCAGCACTACTTTGAGAGTCGGTTGTCTGTTTCTCTCCAGATGTTTCCCGTAGAGAGGGATACATCCGCAAGCAGCCGCCACCATTCCCTTGACGCTTCCCTCCCTGTTGGTCCTAGCACCTAGCACGCTGTTGGCGAAGGCAACCGCACTTGACTCCCCCCAACACACATGTTCCCCGAAGAGAGGCAGATTTCCAGAGAGATAGGGGGTGCAGGTCAGTGTCGGAATTGCCCCCATCTCTGTAAGAAGCGATACAATCTCCAACTGTTTTTCAGCGAAGGATCCAGGAACCCCCATATCCCTCCATCTCTCAAGATCCATCCCAGCAGGATTTGTGGTTGTCAGGGTTTGAAAGTGGACTCCTGAACTGTGGATCTCTCTGAGAAACTCTAGCCCTGCCTTCCCTATCGTGGCATAGGATATGCCGGACAGGTGAACAGACCTCACAGGAATGAATTCCTCAGCTTCTGTCATCTCAGCTTCCTTTTCGAGATATCTCACAAACCTCTCAGGAACTCCCTTGATACGCAGTTTGTACTTGGTTCCTCTACTGCCTGAGAGCTCCACTTCTATTCCAGCTAAAACTGCTCCTATTGTCACACTATCTGGTCCCGTCAGAACTATTTTTCTGGGAGCTGATCCGTTTTTGACGAGCTTGAAGAATGTATATGCTCCAACTGTTGACCCTATGGACCCAGGAACAACTACAGTCTTTCCGGTTATGGAGATACCCTTCTGTGGATGATTTTTCTGTTTTATCACGCCTGTCGAAGTATCCACACCATCTAACCAGGATATGGGCTTTTCCAGCTTTAGCATCAAGAGGAGTTCTCGAAGAAATGATTTAAGGTGTACGCCTGAATTTGATTTGATGAATGATAGAGGAGAAAAAACAAAAAGGGAAATTTTAGAGCAGCCAACTGCCTTCAGGAGAACAATTGAGTCCATAAGGAAAAGTGTTAGACGGGCAGCTGAGTCTTTAACCGATAAATTCGTCTATGCCAGTGGAAGTGGGACAAGCTACCATGCCTCCTTGGTCTTCCAGAGGAGCATGTCCAAAATCGCTGGAGGACGAGTAACATGTATACCGGCATCAGAACTACCATTCTGGCTTCCCGAGGAGCTTTCTGAAACCGCTTTAGTTACTTATAGCCAGAGCGGAGAGAGCACTGACATAGTAAGTGCTGTGAAGTTCTTTAGGGAGAGGGGAGGGCATCTCGTGGTTGGAATAACAAACGTTGAGGGAAGCACCTTAGATAAGATCTCCGACATCTCTGTGATCACGAGAGCGGGGAAAGAGGAGAGCATTGCTGCCACAAAGACGTACACCTCCCAGCTGGCTGCTACTTTATTGCTTAGCATTGAAATAGGAGAGTTACGCGGTAAAGATCTCTCGGATCTGAGATCGGAGCTTGCATCTGTCGATCTGAAGATGAGAGAGGTTCTCAAAAATATTTTTGAGAGGACTATGACTGTAGCGGAGGCCATTAAGGACATGAACGTCGGTTTCGTTCTGGGATCTGGAGCTAACTATCCCACAGCCCTGGAGGGAGCACTCAAACTTAGAGAGACGGCAAACCTCTACTATGAGGGCTTTGCCGCTAGAGAGTTTCTTCACGGTCCTATACAGCTTGTCTCTGATAGAACACCCGTTTTGGCCATCTTGCCAAGTCGGTTTAAGGAGGTCCTCAGGAAAGTACGTTCTTATGGAGCTCCTGTTGTTCGTATCGGATTTGATCATGAGGACGAGCTCAGGATACCACGGATCTCTGAGGAGCTCTCACCCATCATAGCTGTGATTCCTCTGCAGACCTTGGCCTATAGCTTATCTATATTAAGAGGTTTGAACCCAGATAGACCGGAGAAGTTGAGCAAGGTGGTGAAATAGATGTTGGTCATATTTGATATCGATGACGTTCTTTATGACGCATCCCTTCTAAAAAGAGTGGCCAGAGAGAGAGCCATTCTTTCCATGATAGATTCTGGTCTACCCGTGGACTTTGAAACAGCCATGAAGGTGCTCAGATCTATAATTAAAGAGAAGGGAGAAGATTACAGTGAGCATTTCAATGAGCTGTTGAGGAGACTTCATGTTAAGGAGTCAGCTAAGATAGTTGCTGCTGGAGTCGTGGCCTATCATAACGCTAAATTTGCCTTCTTGGAACCCCTTCCTAGAGTTGTTGAAACCCTGGTGAAGTTGCGCGATGAGGGCATCGAGTTGGGAGTAGCTTCCATCGGTAGAGCAGTTAAGGACTGGGAAAAGCTCATCAGACTGAACCTCCATCACCTGTTTCACAGGAGCTGGGTAGGCCTTCGTTCCTGGGAGGAGATACTTATTTACGTTAGCAAAGGAGTCTTGGTGACCGCTGATCCCTCGGCGGTGGATATACTTCACGGATCTGGAATAAAGGTCATCAGGGTTATGAGGGGGAATAGATCATTCATAAGAACACAGCATCCTCCACTCAAGGAGGTGAAGCATACGTGCGAGGTGCTGAAGGCGATAGAAAGCCTTACAGAAGGGTAGTTGTTGGAGGGACTTTCGACAGACTCCATAAGGGACACAGGCTTCTGCTCACTGTGGCTGCTGACTTAGCTGATGAATTGCTTGTTGGTCTTGCAAATGGGCCTCTGCTGAGTGGTAAGAGATTTAGAGAGCTTATCGAGCCATATGAGATCAGAAAGCGTAAAGTGGAGGAGTTTCTGATGAATCTGGGCGTTAAATTTGAGATAGTTAGAATAACAGACCCTATAGGTCCTGCCGCAACGTGCGATGCCGATGCCATAGTGGTCTCCGAGGAGACTGCTGACAGAGCCGAAGAGACCAACAGGATAAGGAGATCCATGGGAAAGAAGGAACTGGATGTGATAGTCGTTCCTCTTGTTCTGGCCCAGGACGGACAACCCATAAGATCTTGGAGGATAAGGGCTGGAGAAATAAGTCCAAAAGGCATTATTAAGGGTTAGGAATTATTTGAGAGATTTCAGGAAGCTAGCTGCCGATCATGATATGGGATCATAGGTAATTTCTAAGTTTGAGTTAGAGATAAAAATTCAAAAAATTTGCATTCATCCTCAAAGAGCTAACTTTTTGTATTTCTTAGCCTCCTGCTTGGTGAGGATCCTTGGGAGGTCTTTTCCCTTGAAAAAGGAAAAAAAATTAATGATTGGTTATGATGCCGTGACTGACGCAGCTATACTAGCAGGTTGCCGGTTTTTTGCCGGATATCCCATAACGCCGGCCACGGAGATAGCTGAGAGGATGGCTGAAAAGCTTCCCAAATCGGGTGGAATATTCCTTCAGATGGAAGATGAGCTTGCCTCCATAAACAGCTTAATAGGCGCTTCGTGGGCTGGTTTTAAGGCCATGACGGCAACTAGCGGACCAGGCCTCTCCCTAATGATGGAAGGTCTTGGTTACGCTGTTTTATCGGAGACCCCGATGGTCATAGTGGATGTCCAGAGGGTGGGGCCCTCCACGGGTATGGTTACCTATCCATCACAGGGAGATGTGTGTCAGGTCAGATGGGGAAGCCATGGCGACTATTCCATCATAGCAATAGCACCTGCGAGCGTACAGGACTCCTTCGACTACACCATAATGGCGTTTAACTACGCGGAGCTTTATAGAACTCCAGTAATTCTTCTTATGGATGAGGTTATAGCCCACCTTAGGGAGCCTCTCATTGTTAGGGAGGATGTAGAGATTGTTAAGAGAAAAAGACCATCCATGCCTCCGGAGGAGTTCATGCCCTTCATGCCAAAGCCAGGGGAGTACGTCCAGAGGGAGATGCCTGCTCTTGGTGAGGGATATAAGGTGATAGTAGAGAGCACGATGCATGACGAGCTCGGTTACAGAGAGAGCGAGAGCCACGAGGTAGGAAGTAGGACCATAGCCCGCCTGTGGAATAAGATAGAGAAAAACGTTGAGAAGATAGCCAAGGAGGAGTTCTACTTCATGGAAGATGCCGAAATAGCTGTTGTTTCTTATGGTTGTCCTTTCAGGTCAGCGATAAACGCCGCAAAGACAGCCAGAAAAGAGGGGATTAACGTGGGGGTTGTGAAGATGATAACCATCTGGCCCTTCCACGACAGCATGATAGAAAAACTAGCGGAGAAGGTCAAGGCAATAGTAGTTCCAGAGATGAACATGAGCAAGATTGTGAGAGAGGTTGCTAGGGCTGCCAAGGGGAAAGCAAAGGTTCTTGGGGTTCCGAAACTAGCTGGACAGATGCACACCCCAGAGGACATATTGGTGGCCATTAGAAGTGTGGCGAGGTGATCGTCATGGTGAGGAGAAGCCCTCCTGATTTCGCTCACTATCTGGCCAAGAAGTACATGAGAACTGAGATGCTTCCAACAGCCTTTTGTCCGGGATGTGGCCTGGGAATAATAGAAAGAGCAATCATAATGGCAATTGATGAACTTGGGAAAGATCTGTGGGAGAGAACTGTGTTCGTTTCCGGGATAGGATGTTCGGGGTGGATACCCGTGTACTTCAAGTGCGACGTTCTCCACACCCTGCACGGGAGAGCCCTTCCAATAGCTACAGCCATAAAAGTCTGCAGACCCGAACTCAACGTCGTCGTCACCATGGGGGATGGAGATAGCATGGCCATAGGAGGTAACCACCTCATTCACGCAGCCAGAAGGAATATCGATCTAACGGTTGTCGTCGCGAATAACATGCTCTACTCTCTGACGGGTGGACAGGTGGCTCCAACAACTCCACAGAACGTATACACAAACACAACTCCTTATGGAAACTTCGAACCTAATTTTAACCTTATGGAACTCATGAAAGCCGCCGGAGCCACGTACTTCGCTAGATGGACAACCTGGCATTTCGTGCAGCTTAAGAACAGCATAAAGAAAGCGATGGAGCACAGGGGATTTGCCGTTGTTGAGGTCGTGTCTCAGTGTCCGACGTATGCAGGGAGGTATATCCTGGGTAAACCGGATCCGAGAGACTTCATGGAGTGGTTCAAGGAGAACTCCGTCCCTGTAGAGAAGTCTAAAGAGATGAGCGAGGAGGAGCTCCAGGGAAAGATAGTGGTCGGTGAGTTCTTCAAGAGATCAGACAGAAGGGAATTTGCTGAGAAGGTGCACACATTGATAAGGGCTGCAAGAGGTGATTCCGGATGAGGGTCAAGGAGATAAAGATCAGTGAAGATCTTTGCAAGGGCTGTTATCTCTGTGTGTGGGCGTGCCCAAGAGAAGTGCTCAAGATATCTAAGGAGAGAAACAGAAGGGGAATAAGGCCCCCCTTTCCTGCTCACCTTGATAAATGCATCGTATGCAGGTTGTGCGAGTACAGATGTCCCGATTTTGCGATACAGGTGATAACCGACGAAGATGAAAGAATGTTGGAGGGCATAAGATCTGAGGAGCTTAGGTGGTACGATAGGATAAGAAGAAGGGATGAACTCCTGGAGAAGCATGGAGTGTGGTGGTTGAGATGAGGAAGGAAGTTTTGATCTCAGGTTTTGGTGGACAAGGAGTTGTCCTCTCCAGCGGAGTACTCGCTCAGGCGCTAATGTACAGAGGATACGAAGTCGCTGCCACCTACAGCTATGGAGCTGCCGCCAGATTGGGCGTCACGAGAGGAGAAGTCATAATCTCCGACGACTGGATAGATTATCCCAAGGTAAAACGTCCGGACTTTTGGATTGTCATGAACCAAGCCTCTTTGAACGTTTTATCCAAGAAGTACGACATAGAGCAAGCCGTTGTTTTGGCTGATTCATCAATGATCTCCTTCCTTGATCCAATAATCGGTAGGGCCAAGGAGATCTTTAGAATACCCGCTTCTGATCTGGCGGAGGAGTTAGGAGCTAAGGTATCCGCCAATATGCTCATGTTAGGAGCACTTCTCAAGGTGTCTGGTCTCTCTCCACTTGAGGATTTGGAGAGAAGCATAAGAGAATTGGTCAAGCCGGAGTTCATCGATGTCGACATAGAGGCTGCTAAGAAAGGTTACGAACTCATCGAAAAGGAATATGTCATCAATCAGTGAACTGCCACCGTCTAAAGACGGTGGCTTCTCCCCCCGCACGCTGTACACTTTAAGTCCCCCCTTCGGAGTGCTGTGCGCTGGAGGAGTTTGGGCTGGTTCACCGGGCTTGAGCGGTCACAGAC
>JAOZGP010000021.1 GCA_027491735.1 Thermoproteota archaeon
GGCTCCCATCCGGGTCATTCCCCGCAGGGATTGGAGCGGCGCCCATCGGCCGCAGGCGGCGACCTCACGCTCGCTGTTCTTAAGTACAAAAGGATGTAGTTTTGAAATATTTAAATATCCCCTGCCCCGATTTATTGAGGTCTGATAGGTTGCTTAGCTGCGAACATGATGGAGCCTTTTGGACTGGTGAATGTGGTGGAAGGAGTACCGCCAACTTGATTGCGACCTTAGCAGCTTTACTGCCCAGGAAGCTGAGAAGAGGGAGAATGTTGGCATCCCTCGAGCTTCCTGTCGTAAGCTTCCTTGTTCATCTCCCCGTACCTGCAGCTCCTTCTCAACCCCCTTCCCGATAACATTTGCTTATATACTACCTGGACCCTTGTGTTCATGACCGTGATAGGCTTCTCGAGCTTAGATCGGCTATGAGAAAGTCCTTGGGTGCTGAGCGTTGAGGAAGACTGTGATAATCACAGAAAAGCCTAAGGTAGCTGGAAGGATAGCTAAGGTTCTTGGTGGATCTGCAGCTAGCGAAGAGAGGCTCGGAAAAGTAAGGATGTACAGAATAAAGAAGGAAAAAGAGGAAATAGTCGTAGTACCGGCTTCAGGACACGTGTTTGAGCTGGACTACCCTGATCGGAGGTGGGTGTATCCTGCCGTAGTTGATCCGTCAAAGCTTATCTACAAGCCCATACAAAGCAAGAGGGACTATGTAAGAGCTATAAAAAGAGAAGTTGAGAGCTCTGATCGCATAGTAGTGGCCACAGACCTCGACACCGAGGGTTCCTCCATAGGGCTTGAGATCCTACAGGCTCTAGGGGCGCACGACAGAGAGGTGAGGAGAATGATGTTCAGCGCCCTAACCGACAAGGACATTAAGGAGGCTTACGAAAACCTGGCTGAGATGGATCTTTCACGTGCTTATGCCGGCTTTGTGCGCAGAGTCCTTGACCTGGAGTGGGGAGCCAACGTGACGAGAGCCCTGACTCTTTCAACGAGAAACCACAGATGGGTCAAGCTTCTCAGCTCGGGAAGAGTCCAGGGACCAACTCTGAAGATGATCGTAGATAGGGAGAAGGAGATTAGACGTTTCAAACCTGAGAAGTATTATGTGGTAACTGGAATCTTCAGGAGGGAAAACGGTGATCTTCTTGAAGCAGCTCTGGTCCCACCGAGGGGTGAGAAGAGAATAAAAAACCCAGAGACAGTTGAAGAGGTTAGGAAGCTCGTGGGGATGAGCGGAGAGGCGAAGGTCAAGGTCAGAAGGGTGAGTGTTCCTCCCCCACCGCCGTTCGATGGTACAACCCTTCAGGTCGAGGTGAGCTCCATTACGGGACTGAGTCCGAGGGAGATCTCCGATAGAAGCAGAGGGATAGCTCAGCAGTTGTACGAGTCAGGAATCATAAGTTATATAGGAACTGAGAGCCAGAAGTACCCTAAGAAGTGGGGAAGGAGAGAGTTCATCTCCATGCTCAAGACCATAGCTTCATACACTCCCTTAAGCAGTCTAGCTAATTGGACATCTGCGAACATGAGGAACCGCCCTGTTGAAGGTGACAAGATCGATCCTGCCCATCCCTGTATACACGTGGTCGGAGCTCCGAAGTCCGAAAGAGATCTCCCCACGGAGAAGCACAGGAAGGTCTATGAGATCATCGCCAGAAGAGTGATGGCCACACTCTCTCCGGACGGTGTGGATGAGAGAAGGTCCGTTGAGATCAAGATATCCGGACATAGGTTCGTGGCAAGGGGATCCACCATAGTTGAGATGGGATGGAGGGAGGTCTACCCGTTCGCGAGGAGTAAGGAAGTTGAAATCCCAACAATCTCAGATGGAGAGGTTCTCAAGCTTGTGGATGTCAGAGTCGAGGAGAAGGAGACCAAACCTCCGAAGAGGTACACCCCAAGAACTATAATAAAGGCCATGGAGAAGCTGGGGCTCGGAACTAAGAACACCAGAGCGGTCATATTGGACATACTTAAGGAGAGAGATTACGTTGAAGGGAACTCCTTCAGACCCACTAAGGTTGGAGAGAAGATAGTGGACGTCTTAGAGAAGAACATACCGGAGATCGTTGATCTAGAACTCACCTCAAAGCTTGATAGATCGATGAGGCTTATAGAGGAGGGAAAGCTTGAGCATAAGAGGTTCCTAGAGGAGAGCCTACAAAAGCTTTCTGTCATAATGGAGAAGTTTGAGAAGATAGAAGATTCTGTCGGTAGACAGATAGCGATAGCCCTGGAGGAGAGGGCAAGAGAGAGAAGCATTGTTGGGAAGTGTCCAAAGTGCGGTGGTGATCTCCTCCTCAGAAGGAGTAAGTACGGCTACTTCGTCGTGTGTTCTGATGAATGCTGTGGAAACAAGTATCACCTCTTCAGAGGAGAGAGGGTGTTGCAGGAGAGGTGCTCCTGTTCACTACCTCTGGTCAGAGGAAGAGTCAGGCTCAAGTCGGGCAGAAGGAAGAGTTATATCAGGTGCCTGGGTAACTGTGAAAGATCACCGCTGAGATGTGCCAAGTGTAGAAGCGTCGCGATCCCTAGGTTCGGAAGTTATGGCGTTTATATCAGGTGCGATAGCTGCGGATCGTCCAACTATTTCAAGGTGAGAAGATGATAGTCGCCTTGAACTATCACATTCACACCAAGTGGAGCGATGGAGAGGGGTCCCCTGAGGATATAGTCAGGGAGGCCCTGTCCAGGGGCTTAGAGGAGATAGCCATAACGGATCACCTCACAATCCTACCGAGAGGACCTGAACCCTACTCAATAAGACCAGAGGAGATCGAGAGGTACCTCGACATGATTGATGATCTTGCTGATAGATTTGGGGGCAGGATAACAGTCAGGCGAGGAATGGAGGTCGACTACATCAGAGAGACGAAGAGGCTTGTTGAGGACATGCTGAGCTCACTTAACCTGGATCTCATCTTGGGAAGCATTCATTTCGTGGATGGTATCTGCATAGATAAGGATCCGCATCTCTGGAGGGAAATAAGTCAAGAGAAGGTCGATAAGATCTACTCCAGATATTACGAGCTCCTAGCCGAAGCTGCCAGATCAGATCTCTTCGATATAGTGGCACATTTTGATCTGCCAAAGAAGTATGGAAGAACCTCGGACGTAGACCCGCTCCCAACGATCGAGGAGGTGTCCTCGCAAGGGCTCTCGGTCGAGATAAACACCAGTGGGTTGAGGTACACATGTAGAGAGATGTATCCATCGAAAAAAATAGTTGAGGAGCTCTATCGGAGAGGAGTAACCTTCACCGTGGGAACAGATGCACACAGAATTGAGGACATCACATCCGGGATTTCAGAGGTGAGCAGGCTCGTTGAGGAGCACGAACTGACTCTGGTGAGGTACTCCTCTCGGATCCCAATCATTCTCCAATTATGACATCCTTCGCTATCTTTCTAGCCAAGTCGAGGACCTTCTCTCCCTTGTCTGTTATCTTGTACACCTTCCTTCTCCCTCTCCACGTGCCCTCTATGTGTTTCCACCTAACCAAGTTGTATATCACAGCATATACGGTGCTGGCACTTAGCTCAACTCCTGACATCTTCATTAACCTCTTTCTTATCTCATAGCCATGCATTGGCTCTTTAGACAGCATTCCTAAGATTATATAATAGAGCAGGTCCTTCCAGACCAGATCCTCTATTCTCTCCTGTTCCTTTTTGGGCCTTCCCATTTCCATCACCTTGCAAGTTCCACCTCAAGTGGTTAGTATTTTTTATAAATATTTCGGACAAAAATTGTTTCAGTGAGATCTAGAAAAATTATTAACTCTTTTGATTTTTCGTGAAATGTCCTGAACTCAAGGATAAAGTAAATCCATAAGAATAATTGTTGAGAGAAAAAACTTTTTTCTCCAGGGTGAGATCTCTGAGCTCGATGCTCTACTTTGTCCTGACCACAGGCCAGTGCAACCTCAGCTGCCTGTATTGCGGGGGGAGCTTCCCAGAGAAACTCGTGCCTTGGAGAGTCAAGTATGATCTAAGGGAACTTAAGAAATTCATTGATGAGGATTCCAATCCCTTTATAGCTTTCTATGGAGGAGAGCCTCTCCTTAACTCCAGGTTCATGAAGGAGGTAGTGAAGGAGGTGCCAGCTGATAGGTTCATGGTTCAGACCAACGGTTTGCTCGTGGAAAAGTTGCCCGAACAGTTCTGGAGAAAGATGGATACGATTCTTCTATCCTTGGATGGATCGAGGGAGATCACGGATCACTATAGGGGAAGAGGGGTCTATGACGCGGTCATAAGAGCGGCCGAAAAGCTTAGATCCTTCGGTTTCTCTGGAGACCTGATAGCCAGAATGACCGTTTCCGAGTTATCAAACATTGAGAGGGATGTAAGGCATATCCTCTCTCTTGGGCTGTTTGATCATGTTCACTGGCAGCTCGACGTAATCTGGAGCGATAGGTGGAAGGACTTTCATCGGTGGGCGGATAAGTCTTACAAGCCCGCTCTGCAGAAACTCATTGATTTTTGGATTGAAGAGATGAGGAAGGGTAGGGTCCACGGCATAGTTCCATTTCAGGGAGTAATGAGGGCCGTTCTCCTCGGGGGGATGAAGATACCCCCCTGTGGAGCGGGAGTTGACGCGTTTGCTATTTCGACTGATGGTAGGATACTGGCCTGTCCTATAGCGTTCGAGTCGGATTGGGCCTTTCTTGGTAGGTTGGGTGAGGTCGGTCCGGATGACCTTCCAAACAGAGCACAGATAGGAGGAAGATGCTCTTCCTGCCCCTATCTAAACCTCTGTGGAGGGAGATGCCTGTTCGTCAACAAGGAGAGATATTGGAGCGATGAAGATGTGGAGAAAGTCTGTGAGATAACGAGATATATGCTGAACCTGATAATCTCCAGAAAAGATGAGATCCTCAAGCTCGTGAGACAAGGAGTTATAGATGAGAAGGTTCTCCTCTATCCTATCTACAACAACACAACAGAGATTGTTCCATGAGGGGGTGTCCGGATGATCTCCGACTACGACTGTTACCTGCTAGATATGGATGGAGTTATATGGATTAACGGGAAGGAGATTCCTGGATCGATCGAGATTGTGAATCATCTGCATGATATGGGAAAGGTCATAGTCTTCCTGACCAATAACTCCACAAAAAGCAGGGATAAATACGTAGAAGCTCTCAGAGAGATAGGGGTCTCCTGGGTGAAGAGAAAAAACATCGTAAGTAGCGCTTATGTAGCCGCTAGATACCTGTCTGATCTAGCTAAGAGATGTTACGTCGTTGGAGAAGCAGGACTTGTCGAGGAGCTGAGGTTAGCAGGCCTCAGTGTATTGAATGAAAGTTCTGCTTGGAGCAGCGGTGCTGACGCTGTTGTTGTGGGAATGGACAGGAACTTCAACTACATGAAGCTGTGGACAGCCATGAAGCTCATACTCGAGGGAAGCCTCTACGTAGCCACTAACACTGATAGAAATTTTCCCACTGAGAGGGGGCTCGCTCCAGGAGCTGGAACTATGGTAGCTGCGGTGTCGTCTGGAGCCGGAATGAGTCCTACGGTCGTTGGTAAGCCAAGCGAGCACATGTTTTATGAAGCCTTGAGATGTGGGAATGATGGGAAAGTTCTCATGATAGGTGACAGAGCGGAGACAGACATCCTAGGTGCGACAAGAATGGGGATTGATTCAGCCTTCGTGCTGTCTGGAGCTGGAAAGATTGAGGATTTGAAGGCCTTAGGCCTCAAGCCTAGGTATATAGCGAAGGACCTCAGAAGTCTTTTTCATGATTTCACATAGGATGAGCTCTTCCCCACTTCTCGAGAGCTACTTTCAGTTCGTGATGTGCTTCGGCGTAGCTTCCAACATCTATGCCGGAGAGATAGGCTTCTATGGACTGTCTAAATGCCCTAGCTCCGGATAGCGGCCCTTCGGGATGACCAAGAACTCCACCTCCTACTTGGATAATCACGTCCATCCCGACTATGTCGAGCACATCAGCTATTATGCCTGGATGGAGACCTCCTGAACTCACAGGAGTTACAGGCCTTATATCCAGCCAGTTCTTCTCGAGGATGCCTCTAGAGAGGTCCTCCTTCATACTCCTATCACGCATCAGGTGAACTAAGGAGATCACCTCGTCCTTTGGAGAGACTAGTTTGCCAACAACGGTCCCTACATGGATGTTGTCCACTCCTACAAGTCTAGCTGACTCTGCTACAACCTTCATGGAGACTCCATGGTTCCTGATCCTACCGAAAGCCGCATGAAAGGCCCTGTGTGCATGTATCGCCAGACCGTACTCCTCAGCTATCTCCCTGGCCGACTGGACAGCAGACCATCCGGCGGTCAGTATGTCTATCATCACGAACTCATTTCCATAGTCGTGAACAAGTCTTATCCTCCTATTCATTTCATGAAAGGGGGCTGTCACATTAGCTAGCACCGCTTTCTTCTCTCCTGTCTCCTTCTCAGCTTCGTCCCTCCTCCTCATGAGCTCCTTAAGCCTGTCCTCAAACTTACAGAAGCTGAGAGAGGTTAGATTTTCGTCGTCTTTGACAAGATCCACTCCTCCAACCCACACCTGATAGGCCACATCAGCATGCTCCTCAGCGGTCATGCCGACCTTCGGTTTTGGAACCGTAGCTAAGATTGGTCTATCCTTCACATTCAGGATGCTTCTCACGCCGTAAAGACCGTATAGAGGTCCCTTGAACGATTTAACCAGAGGGCTTGGCCAGAAGACGTCCTCGAGCCTCACACTGCTAACGGCCTTCATGCCAAAGAGGTTGCCTGCTATGGCGCTCCATATCTGGGACATGGATCCCGGCTCGAAAAGTACATGAGGATAAGCTATGAGGACCTTGTTGCCCTCAACCCTGAAAACCTTGGCTGATATCTTCCTGATTCTGTCGCTCATCGTTGTTAGTTCAGTCCAAGTTCCCGTGGAGCTCTCAGCAGCTACCTTAGCAGCTGCCCCAAGCATGTCGACGCTCGGCGCCGGCTCTATTAGGAACAGAGCGATGAGATCCTCATCTGTGGGAGAGTAGTTCAGGTCGACAAACTCCATAAGTGATCTACCGTTCTGGCTATCCACAGCTTTTATAACTTTCGCAACGTTTCAGCGGACGGCCTTCTCGCCTCAGGATCCACAGAAGGCGGAGCGGCATCTACCCGCCTTCCGAGCCCTCTCCGGAGCAGAGCTTAT
>JAOZGP010000023.1 GCA_027491735.1 Thermoproteota archaeon
AGCGGGAGGATGAATCAGGGAGTGGGTTGGAGACTGTTCGTCAGATCAAGTACCCTGCATCGAGCTTCAGGATGGTGAGGTCCTGACTGTACGCTACGATCGGGCCTTGGCGGTCAAACCAGAGGGAAGGAGTTCTGCTGTGCACCTTCCAACCTCCATGAGGTCTCGTGGCGGAGGTCCTTTTCAGGAGGACAAACTTTTATAGTGGCCGAGGAACAGATTCTCCAGATGAACGACATAGTTTCGACTCTTCTGATGGAGGTTGGCTTTCCAGCGGGCCTAGGATTCGTGATAGGGTACACACTAAAGAAAATAGCTAAGATAGCCCTTGCGATATTCGGAATATTTCTTCTAGCATTGTACTACCTTCAGATGAGGGGGATTGTGGCCGTAAACACGGAAAAATTGACTGGAGGTCTGAGGAACATAACCGCTTCCGGTCTACAACAGTTCAGCAGCCTCATAAATTTTGTGGTCTCTGGAATACTTCCAGCGGGATCCTTTGTGGCTGGTTTTGCGTTAGGACTCAAGAAGGGATGAGTTCTGCTTTGTTACCCGCCTCAACTCTCAACAAATCACTTTAAAAGCGATCCTTGAACCATGCGGTGGTGATCTCATGAGGGGAGGAAGACTTCTCCACGGCATTGTAGCCCTGACAATCATCGCTGTGATGTGCGCGATCTACCTGTCCTCATCGGGAGGGGTAGAGAAAATAAGAGTCGGGACCCTTCAAGGAGGGGTCTCAACGCTTGACGTTGTTCCGATGGTGGATGATAGGAAGTTGGTCAGCGTTAAGTACTTCGATAAGACTCTGAACTTGGCCCAGGCCTTGGAGAAGGGGGATATAGATGTTGCTGTAATACCTGCGGAGATAGTGGCCAAGCTCGACCAGATGGGGGGAGAGGTCAGGATAGTGGCCGTGGATATGTTTCAAAATCAAGCAATAGTGGTCCACCAGGAGAGCGGGATCGAGGAGCTGAAGGACCTCGTTGGCAGGAAGGTTGGTGTCTTCACGCCAACGGGCACCTATGCCATGTTCAGAACCTACATGACCTTAAGGAGAATACCGCTGGATGGAATGGTCCTTGTTGATAAACCCCCAGCTCAGCTCGTCCAGGCATTTCAGAGCGGGGAAGTGGATGCAATCGTGATCTGGGAGCCCTTCGTCTCCAAGCTTCTCTGCTCCGGAGGAAGAGTTCTGGAGAGCTTTTCCTCTCTTGGACAGAACCTCACGGGAAGGAAGCCTGTGATGATAGTCTACGCGGCCTCCAACAAGGCTGTTAGGGAGAAGAGATCTGCTTTAAGAGAACTGATCAAGCTCAGGATCGAGGCTGCGAAATTCTGGGCCAACAACAGGAACAAAGTAGTTGAGATCCTAACGAAAAAGTACGATCTGACGGAGGAGGAGGCGAACAGTGTCTACAACCGGGTGGATATCTGGAGGGGAGGCCTGACAAAGGACCTCGAGGAGAACATAATGACGGTCTGGAAACTCGCTTGGAGGGGGGGCTACCTAAAGAAAGATCCCTCGAACCTTGAGTGGGCTTTCCTGAATCCGTAGGAGGGTGTCTGCCATAGAGGATCTCAGAGGTTGGGCGGTGGTGATCTCCCTTTCCTTCATTGGATGGGAAGCGCTCAGCCTGTGGAATCCCAGATTCATACCGGACCCAGCAGGCGTTGTGATCTACCTCCTCAGCACAGATCCCAGAGAACTGCTCGGTAACATGGCCATAACGATATCCAACTCCACTCAGGGGTTCTTCCTGGGTTCTCTCCTTGGAATCGGACTGATCTGTTTGTCCTACTTCAGCGACCTTCTTAGGTCCTCGATAAGAGTTCTCAACACGGTCGTCCAGAGCATTTCGGTGTTGGTCTGGACGATAATATTCGTCATGGTGTTCGGGGTCCTGAGCTTCATACCATCGGTTCTGGTCACGGCCATGGTCGTCCTGCCCGTTGTGCTCTCAAACCTGATAACCTCTATGGAGGCTGTGGATGAGAAGCTTCTCGATCTGACCTTTTTGCTGGGAGCCAGCAGGAAGGACGAGCTTGTGGACGTGATACTTCCCTCCAGCCTCCCCTATTTGGCCTCAGCAGCTAGGGTGGGTTATGGTCTTGCTCTGAGAATAAGCGTTGTTGCTGAAGCCTTCGGGAGCAGCGGAGGGATAGGGTTCATGATAGTTCACTGCTACAACCTGATGGACCCAAAGGGGGTTTTCGCCTGGTCCCTCTTCCTGGTGGTCCTGATGATATTCGTGGATAAGCTGGTCTTCAAACCTCTGGAGAGGTACGCCATGAGATGGAAGCTGTGATAGTGGAGAAAGTCACGAAGAGCTTCGATGAAAAGCTTGTGCTGGACAGGATATCCTTTTCTGTGGAGAGAGGAGAGTTTCTGGCTATTGTTGGGCCTAATGGGTCCGGGAAGACTACTCTCCTCAGAGTGATAGCCGGCGTGTTAAAACCTGACTTCGGTAGGGTGGAGGTCCGAGGAAGCATAGGAGTGGTTCCACAGGAGAACCTCCTCCTTCCCTGGAAGAAGATAGGCTCGAACATAGAGCTTGGACTGAAGTTCCGCAGGGTTCCTGAGGAGGAGAGGAGGGACAAGGTCAGAAAGATGGCATCCTTCCTCGGAATAGAGGAATATCTGGATCTCTATCCATGGAAGGTGAGCGGAGGGATCGCCAGGAAGTCTGCTATAGCGCGGGCTCTGGTGCTCGACCCTGACATACTTCTACTGGACGAACCGCTTACAGGTCTGGACATCTCCTCCAGGGAAAACCTGACAGAATCCCTGACAAAGCTGAGGGGAAAGATAACCGTGATCCTGGTCACCCACAGCATGGAGGAGGTATTCACATTGGCCGACAGGGTTGTCATGCTCACTCCAAGACCGGCTAGAGTGGCTTCAGTGTTCAGAACCGGTGAGATAAGCGAGAGAGATCTCAAAGACTTCCTGATGGGATGATCACACCAAATCAGAGGTTGAGATGTCCTTGAGGATTATGGCTGCAGAGGATGGGCGAATCAACGGGCCTACAGGCGATCTCCACGTCTCAGGTGTTGCTCACAGATAGCTCAGTATGGGTCCTAACCCGGCCAGAATGCCGACGAGAAGGTTCATGTTGAACACGTCTGGTACCATCCTCAGGTTCCTCAGGACCATGAGATCTCCTCCGAGGGAGAGGATTGAAGCCAGCACAGCGGATGGGACGGCCACGAACTTAAGTGGACACCTGAAGGAACCTTCTATCAGGAGGATCGCGGACATGAGGTGCATGACCAGAGATGCCAGCACGGCCCTTCTCGATCCCAGTCTGCTGGGCAGGCTCCCCAGCCCGAACCTTCTGTCAAAGTCCTCATCCATTATGGAATATACAACATCGACCCCGGCTATCCACAGAGACACGGCCACAGCGTAGTCCCATGGGACCTTGGCGAGAGCATCCATCAGACTAAAGGCAGCCCCACCGTAGGCTCCTATCGCTCCCCCCATTACCGAGAGACCTAGAACAGCTCCCAGGTGTAGGTGAGGAAGGCAGTGCAATCTCTTAGCGTAGGGATAGCTCATTGCCACCAAGTAAACGACAGGACTCAAAGCAAAGGCATAGAAGTTGAGAAGATATGCAGATATGAAGAAAATCGAGCTTCCAAGCACTACAACAATCCAGGCTTCCTTCTTCGTCACAGATCCGGTTATCAAAGGACGATTTCTTGTTCTGGGGTTCATCCCGTCTATCTTCAGATCAGCTATGTTGTTGTAGGCCACGGAGGCGGTCCTCAATCCGAAGAGCGCTGTGAATATGAGAAGGCAGATCCAGAGATCAGGAACGCTTTTGATGGCCAGAAAAGCCCCCACATAGGCAAAAGGAAGACTGAACACCATATGCTCAATTCTTATAAGCCTGAGGTAAGCTTTGATCTTCCCTCTTCCATCTCTTCCAGGATCCCAGGCCGGGGCCTCAGAGTCCATATTCGTTCCACCTCCGGTCGACGAGTCTTACGGTCTCCTCATCTGGCTCAACCTCCTCGGGCCACTCAGCACCGTACTCCTCCTTAAACTTCCTGGTTGCGTCCACCCCCATCTTGCTTCCATACCCGGGGGTCGATGTCGTGTGATCTATCTGATCGTTGGCCGCCCCCTCCACTATAAGAACGTCCCTTCTGGGATCGACCGTTGAAGCTATGGCGTAGAGGACCTGATTCATGTTATGGACGTTCACGTCTTCATCGACCACCACTATGATCCTCGTGAGGCTGAACTGTCCGAGACCCCAGAGTCCCATGATGACCTTCTTGGCGTGCCCAGGGAACATCTTCCTTATTGACACCACAGCGATGCCCTGAAACATCCCGTGAACAGGAAAATTCACGTCCACAACCTCTGGGAGCAGCATTCTTATCAACGGCAGGAAGACTCTTTCCACAGCTTTTCCTATCCAAGCGTCCTCAAGGGGAGGCTTACCCACTACTGTTGCGTGAAGGATCGGACGTTCCCTGCAGGTTATCCTCTCTATATGCATCACGGAGAAGTAACTGGGAGGCGTGTAATATCCCCAGTGGTCTCCGAATGGACCCTCTAGTTCTACATTGTCCGGCCTCACATAACCCTCTATGAGCAGCTCAGCCCTCGCTGGCACAAGGATCTCGTCCTCAGTTACCTTCATCATCTCTATTCCTCCTCCAGCCACAAGGCTGGCGAACAGCAGCTTATCCATTGGATAGGGAACGGGGGCTACTCCTGTGAAAGCTGTAGCTGGATCAGCTCCAACAGCTATCACCACGTGTAGCTTGTCCTTCCCCGCACGCTTACAGTTCTCCAGAAATATGGGGGAGTTCTTGTGGACCTGCCAGTGAATAACAGCCCTTCTTCCACTTTTTATCTGAATCCTATAGACACCTATGTCCTGAATGCCTGTTTCCGGATCCCTTGTGAAGACCAGAGGATATGTGAGATACCTCCCTCCATCCTTCGGCCAGGTCTTCAGGGCGGGCACCTCATCCATTGAGGAGAGCTCAACGTCCCTCACCGGACCTCGAGAGACGATCTTAGGAATGAACTTCCTCATAGACATAAGCTTGCTCAGGGCTCTAACCTTCTTTCCGAGCCCACCCATGGGTCTCATGGCCAGAATCTCCGTGAGCTTCTCCCCTATTGACTCGAGACTCTCCACACCAAAGGCCACCCTGAAAAACTCCATCCCACCGAATATGTTTCCGACTATCCTCCAGTCGGGAAAGCCCCTTATCCTCTCAAAGAGAACGGCGTTTCCTCCTCTATACATCTGCCTTCTCAGGATCTCAGCGACCTCCAGGTGAGGATCAACTTCGACCTTGACCCTGCTGAGCATCCCTCTGGAGTCGAGAGAGGAGAGGTACTCCCTCAGGTCAGCGTGCATAAGAGAGAGTACCTCCTCTTCCTTAAGATGATTACCTGTTCGTCGGTCCGGGGATTTTTTATTCCGGTGAAGTGATGTCGTTGTGATGGATCCGACCGAGGTCCTCGTGAAGATAGCAAGGGAGGCCAGGAAGAGCTGGGAGAGAAGGGTTGTTGTGCTCAGGGGATATGAACCCTCACAGCTGGCTCCCTTCCTCAGGCTTCTCTCATCGGAGAGAAGGGTAAAAGTTCTTTATGCTGGAACCAGAGAGGACAGCAGACTTGAACACGAGAAAGCCCTATCCATGGAGAACGTTGATCTAGAGGCCATAGACATGGATGATTCGACCAAGATCTTGGGCAAGACCTATGACCTCCTCATAATGGACGTCTCCAAACAGTTCCGTCCCAACGACCTCGGGGCCCTTGTGGAGACTGTCGGAGGGGGAGGTCTGATCCTCATAACCCTACCCGAGGACTGGACCGAGAGGTTGACTCTATTTCAGAGAAACCTAATCTCCCCGCCATACGCGTCTGGGGATGTGAGACAGACCTTCAAGAAGAGGTTCCTGTCCAGCTTGGGCGTTCCCGGGATATGGTTGATGACCAAGGACTCAGTCGTTGGCATCAAGAGGATTGAGAAGCACGAACTTCCGAGCAGGATGGAATTGGATGATCCTGTTGAAAGTCTGGTTATGTCGGAGGACCAGCTTCGAGTTCTCAGGACGATTCGAGCTGCTGCTTCCTCCAGGTCGAGGCAAGCGATCGTGATAACGGCAAACAGGGGGAGGGGCAAGTCAGCTGCTCTAGGTCTGGCGATATCTCAGCTCCTAGGGCAGAGATTGGTCAAGACGATTGGGGTCACCTCAGCCTCTATAGATGGAGTTCAGGTTCTGTTCGACTTCATAAAGAGGGGTCTTGAATCCCAAGGCATAAGATATAGCGAGGTCAGGCGAGATGACAACGTTGTCTCCATAATGGCCAGGGGGAGGGTCGTCTTCTATAGATCCCCTCTTTCAATGTCCGAACTGAAGATAAGAACCAAGGTCGTGGACGAAGCAGCCACGATACCCGTACACCTGCTTTTAAGGATTGTGAGAAGGAGTAAGTTGTCCCTTTCTGCTACCACAGTCCACGGTTACGAGGGGTCGGGAAGGGGATTCACGATGAAGTTCCTCTCCTACCTGGAAAGGGCCAAGGACATCGACTTCAGGAGGCTTGAGATGACGACTCCGATAAGGTATCCAGAGAATGACCCAGTGGAGAGGTGGCTCTATGACCTTCTCCTGCTCGATGCGGAACCAGCCGATATAGATGAAATAGGGGAACTGGAGTACGTGAAGATGGATCCCGAAAGCGTGGACGAGGAGATGCTGAGGGAGTTCTATGGAATATACGTCTTAGCCCACTACAGAAATAGACCGAACGACTTGGCCACGATGCTGGAAGCCCCCCACCACCACATGAGAGCCCTTCTCACGGGAGGCAAGGTGGTGGCATCAGCACAGATATGTGAGGAGGGGAGGTTGACAAGGAACCTCGTTGAGAACATCCTCAGGAGGGAGGAAAGTCCTCCGGGCCACATGATACCATCGAGGATAGCGGTTCACTATGGATACAAGTCTTTCTCTAAGCTCTGGGGGTGGAGGATAGTCAGGATAGCGGTCCATCCAAGGTTCCAGAGGAAGGGTATCGGGTCCAGAATGCTGGAGTTCATCTTCCAGGAAGCTGAAAGAGAGGGAGTCGACTGGATTGGAGCTAGCTTCGGCGCCTCTCCAGACCTGATAAACTTCTGGATGAAGAACGGGTTTGTACCAGTGCATCTGAGTCCTCAGAGAAACAACTCATCTGGTGAGTACAGTCTGTTCGTGCTGAAGCCCCTGAGTGGGAGGGCCAGGGAGCTCATACATGAGCTCAACCTCGAGCTCAGGAATAGGATACTGGAGTCAGCCCACGACGTGTACTTCGACATGAACCCGGAGATCCTGAGGCAGCTTCTATCCTTCCCCAAAACTAGGGGGGAGCTGAAGCTCAGACAATCCCAGAAGATCAGACTGAAGGACTACCTCCGGGACCTGAGCACCTACGAGATGGCGTCCGATGCCATAAGAAGGCTCCTCATAACCTACCTTCTCACATCAGACGGAGTGGACCCCAAGCTCGTCAGGGTGCTCCTGGCCAAGAACCTGCAGGGAAAACCCTGGTCCTCGGTGATGAGGCTCGCCAGGGTGAAAAACCTAAATGACGCCCTGGCATTCATAAAGGACTGCGTCAGGCAGATGTACTCGACTGTGTCTGGTGGGGATGATAGACGGAATGCTAATGAACCCTAGGCCCATCGTCGATCATCCTTTTATATCCATCCTGAACAAGCTTCACAGAGAACATGAAGAAACTGTCCTCTTTGATGTTTCTCATGCTTCTGATCGCGCCCATGCACCTCAGCGCAGGTAGATGCCCTCTGGGAGGGAACAACCCTCCTGTAGCATCAATAACCAGCTATACAGTTTCTCCGGATGGCCGCAGGGTCACCTTCAACCTGAAGTTCAGCGATCCGGACGGGGACTCCATAGTAAGCTGGTACTTCGATTTTGGGGACGGGAAGATCGAGAACAAAACGACAGCTCCTCCACACACCTTAGCTCATACCTACAAACACTTCGGCTCGTACGACGTGGTTTTCAGGGTTAAGGACAAGTTCGGAGCTTGGTCGAGGCCCTACAAGGAGACAATATGGGTCTCTCCATCTAACATGCCTCCAAAAGCCGTCATAGAGTACATAGGACCTAACCCGGCAATCGTGGGACAGGCGGTAACCTTCAAAGGATACGGTGTTGACCCGAACGGCTACTCCATAAAGTCCTGGATGTGGGACTTCGACGATGGTGGAAAGGCAGAGGGGAGGGGATCAGAATCTCAGGTGACCCACTCCTTCTCCAAGCCTGGCGTCTACATAGTCAGGTTTGCTGTCAAAAACTCCAAGGACAAGTGGTCCACGTGGGACGTCGTGGCCGTGAGGGTTGTCACCGTGGAACAACAGAAAAACGTACCCCCGACTATCCAGGGACTTGTCTTCTCTCCTCAGAATCCGAAGGTCAACGATGAGGTGAAGTTCACGGTCTCTGCTATGGATCAGGACGGCGAGATCAAATATGCTCTCTGGAGCTTCGGTGACGGAACCACCCAGAGGGACGGTGTGAGGGTTACCCACAGATATATCCAGTCGGGAACGTACATGGTCTCCGTGAGGGTGGTCGACGACGGAGGAGCCACCTCAGAAACCTTCACGATCAAGGTGACTGTGACGGGGAACAAACCTCCAGCAGCAACAATTCTTGATCTGAGGATCAACGGACTGAACGTATCTCTGAACGGGATAGGCTCCGATCCAGATGGCCAGGCGGTCAAGTTCAGGGTGGACTGGGGTGATGGTCGGGTGACTGAGGGAGAGCTCAAGGGCAATGGCGTGCCCACGGGATTGCTGAAGCACACGTACGAGGTCTCAGGAAACTACACCCTGAAGTTCGCTGTGATGGACGATCAGGGAGCATGGTCCCAACCAGTCATCAGGAGCGTCTTGATCAAGAATGTGAAGAATCTCAACCAGACAAGCCTGCTGGGCATACTGGCCGCCGCCTTGGCGGGAACTGTGGCTGTGGCCCTGGCGTTTGTTGTCAGAAGGGGAAGTTCTGGGTTGAAAAGAGCCAAAAAGGCGAAATTCTGGGCGAAGAAGAGGAAGTTTGGGAAGTTCAGAGTGAGAGGATCATATTCACGGTGATCAGACCGTCCTTCTCCTTAGCTATCCTGAGCTCGGGCAGATCTCTGTCCCTGAGCAGCTTTATGGCCCACTTCCTGACTTTCTCCACTTGAGACGGATCCTCCACCTCTACGTCGAAGGATATAATCTCATATCTGAGCGCAGAGAAGGAATCCATCAGCTCCTTTATCGCTCCATCCAGATCCTTCAGCTGCTCCTCAACATCCGCTCCCATCAGATGACGTAGAGGCTTTAGCCCAACGACGTAGAGAAAACCCTCCTTGACCTTTATGTCAGCACCTCTCTCGGTCCTGTATCTCTGTATAAGGAGCTTTCTCTTAAGAGATTTCTTGGAGTACTCCTCCATACTTTTTTTGAGAACGTTTTCAGCCCACTTTCGTCCTATTGGATAGGAAAGCGCTATGCTTGCAACTGCTGCCACTATCCAGATTCCCAAAAGGAACTTAACCTGGTTCATTATGAGCTCGGAGCTCAGGAGAACAGCCGGCTTAAAGGCTATCTGAAAAACCCAATACATAAGATAGCCCATTACCACCATTGTGACTGCTAAGAAGGATATCTCCATGGTCTGCTCTACGTACTTCTTTCTGGTGCTCCGCACGAGGTCATCTTTTATCTTGCTGACGAGATAGTCCTCCTCCCAGTCAGACATCGTTCTATTATTACCTGTGCGACCTTTTAATGTTATCCATCCGGCACTCCAGCTGACATCAGCGATGCACAAGCCCAGTCATCAACAAATTTTTAAGGTGATCCTTCGGGGAAGCTTAGGTGTGCCGATGACCTACGACTGGGTGAAGAGGCTCTTTGTGGACAACGCTGACATTTACCTTAAGATAATGGACTCACTCTGGTCCGATGGAGATATGCTGTCTGAGGGGATAACTCGAGTCCTGAGGAGCTATGGTCTAGGACCTGGGGCCAGGGTGCTCGATCTACTCTGTGGTAACGGAAGAGTTTCAGTCAACCTGGCCAAGAGGGGGTTCGAGGTCACGGGAGTGGATATCTCCTTTCCCTTTGTGATGAACGCCAGGGAGAAGGCCAAGAAGGTCGGCGTCGATGACAGAACCAACTTCGTAGCAGGGGATGTGAGGGAGCTGAGGAGGATCCTGAAGCCCGAGGACAGGTACGACGTGGTGCTTATTGTGTGGAGCAGCCTAGGCTATTACGATGAGATGACTGATCTTGAGGTCCTAAAGCAGGCGAGGGAGTTCTCGGAGGGCAATGCTGTTCTGGTCATAGCGGACACGATTCACAGGGATTTGGTGACAGGTAGCTGCTATAACAGCAGGAGAACATTCACAATGCATGGGGATGTCCTCCTCCTCGAGAAGAACTTCTTCAACCCATTGAATTCCAAGATGATCTCGGACTGGATCATCTACGAGGATGAGGGTGCCATACTAAGGAAGAAGCTCTCAATAACGATAGAGGTTCGAATATACACTGTGACCGAGCTTGTGAACCTCCTCAGGCAGGCGGGGTGGGGAGTCGACTCGATATATGGGGATCTCAGGAGGCTTCAACCCTTCAATCCATCCACATCAAAGCTCAACCTGGTAGCAAGGGCTCTTTGAGATGAGGGAGTACAGCAAGGAGGAGGTACTCAGGAGGCTGAACCCCCTTGTAGCCCGCTGGTTTGACACAGGTTTCGAGGACCTGACCCCTCCCCAGAGGTACGCTATAGTACCCATAATGGAGGGAAGGAACGTACTGGTCTCCAGTCCAACGGGTTCAGGAAAGACCCTCACAGCTTTTCTCACCGTGATAAACGAGCTCTTCAACCTGGCCCTGAGAGGAGAGCTAAAGGACCGGATCTATGCTGTCTACATATCCCCATTGAGGGCCCTGGGGAACGACATATACAGGAATCTACAGGTCCCCCTGGAGGGTATAGCAGATATGGCACGATCGAAGGGAGTCGAGTTACCGGAGATAAGGCATGCTGTCCGCACAGGAGACACATCTCAATCCGAGAGGCAGAAACAGCTCAGGAGACCTCCTCACATACTGATAACCACACCGGAGACCTTTGCCATAGTGCTCACAGCTCCCAAGTTCAGAGAAAAGCTCAGATCGGTCAAATGGGTCATAATTGACGAGATACACAGCCTTGTGGAGAACAAGAGAGGATCACATCTCTCACTTTCTCTAGAGAGGTTCTCCCACTTCTTAGGAAGGGACTTTGTTAGGATAGGTCTTTCAGCCACCATAAATCCGCTGGAGGAGGTGGCCAGCTTCCTGGTGGGTGTGGGAAGGAGGTGTCTGATAGTGGACACTAGGTTCGCCAAGAGGAAAGACTTAAGGGTTCTAGCGCCCGTGAGCGATATGATACATAAGGATGTAGAGGAGCAGCAGAGAAAGTTCTACGATCTGGTGGCCAGACTTGTCTCCAAGCACAAGACCTCCCTGATATTCACGAACACGAGGAGTGGAGCGGAGAGGGTTACCTTCCATCTGAAACAGAGGTTCAAGGATGTGGAGGAGATAAGGGAGGAGATAGCCGCTCACCACAGCAGCTTGAGCAGGGACGTCCGGTTGAGAGTGGAGGACCTGATGAAGAGGGGTAAGCTCAGAGCGATAGTGAGCTCCACAAGTCTGGAGCTGGGAATAGACGTCGGATCCATAGACCTGGTGATACAGATAGGAAGCCCTAAGTCCGTTACCAGGGCTGTTCAGAGGGCCGGAAGATCTGGGCACGGTTATAAGGGGACGATAAAGGCTAGATTCATATCTATGGACAGAGATGATGCTATCGAACTGGCCGTAATGGTGAACAAAGCTCTAGAGGGATTTCTGGATAGGGTGCACATACCAGAGAAGCCTTTGGACGTTCTCGCCCAGCAATTGGTCGGTATGGCGATTGAGAAGAGGTGGACCATCGACGAAGCGCTCAACGTGATCAGGAAGGCGTATCCGTACAGAAACCTCTCCAAAGAGGAGTTGATATCCGTTCTGAAGTATCTATCTGGAGAGAACGAAAAGCTCAGGGGGAGAAAGGTCTACGGAAAGATCTGGTTCGATGAGGAGGACATGACCTTTGGGAGAAGAGGAAGGACCGTCAGAGCCATATACATGACCAACGTTGGCACTATACCAGAGCAGACCGGGATCAGAGTGCACACAATTGATGGAAGGTTTGTGGGCAAGCTGGAGGAGGAGTTCCACGAGAGGCTCTGCCCCGGGGACAGGTTCGTCTTGTCGGGTAAGGTCTTTGAGTACGTCGGGATGAAGAGGGGGAAGGCCATCGTAAAGCCGGCCTTCGATCAGAGACCAACTGTTCCCTCTTGGTACTCTGAAATGCTACCTCTGAGCTTTGATCTAGCTCTGGAGATAGGCAAGTTCAGGAGGATGTCCATGAGGCTTCTAGCAGATGGAAGAGATGAGATGCTCAGAAAGCTTCTCAGAAAGAAGTGCAGAGCAAACGACAAGGCTGTGGAAGTGATTTACAAATATCTGAAGATGGAACTGGAGTACCTCAGGTCTTTGGGCCTTGGTCCGGAGGATGTGCCCTCGGACAGGGTTATAGGGGTCGAGTGCTTCCTGGACGAGGAGGGGAGGTACAGACAGATATTTCTCTCACTCTTCGGGAGGAGGGTCAACGATGCCCTGAGCAGGGCCTTGGGCTATCTGGCCTTCTCAAAGATAGGAGAACCCGTGGGGATCTCGATCACAGATAATGGATTCTCTCTAACATATCCTCTGGGACACGAACCATGTGTGGGTTTCAGGGACCTCTTGGAGATGGATCTCAGGAATGTCCTGGAGAGGGCTGTTGGGATGACCGACCTCATGAGGTCTCGCTTCAGACATGTGGCCACCAGGGGACTCATGATACTCAGAAGCTATAAAGGATACGAGATAAGCGTGGCTAAGCAAAGAATAACGGCTGAGTCGCTTATGAGAATAGTCATGAGGATGAAGAACTTCCCTCTTCTCAGGGAAACGTATAGGGAGATCCTGGAGGACTACATGGACATCAAAAACGCCATCAGGGTGCTCGACTGGGTCAGGTCAGGTCGGATGAGGATCGCCGACCTGGGCCTTCTGGAGGTACCCACCCCATTTGCTCAGTCCGTAGCCCTCGAGAGCTTGAGCGATGTGATATTCATGGAGGATCGTATAGCCGTGCTGAGGGAGTTTGAGGAAAGGCTGAGAAAGATAATGGCGGGGGAGGCAAGGCAGAGATGAAGGTGGAGCTCTTTCCCTATGGGGCATTCCTCAAAGATCTGGGAGTTCTCGTGGTGGCGGACCTTCATCTAGGGATCGAGGAATACCTGGACTCGCAGGGACTGCACCTCCCCTACAGCCAGCTCCCCGACATGGAGGATATGATCATCAAGGCGTTGGATAGGTATGATCCCGACGGACTGATCTTGTTGGGTGACGTGAAGCACGAGTTCGCTAGAGCGAGCGACCAGGAATGGAGGGATGTCAGGGATCTGATCTCTACCCTGAAGAGGAGGGTCAGAGTGGAGGTAGTGAGGGGCAATCACGACAATTATCTGATACCCATCCTGAGGAAAATGGATGTTCCGCTCCACGATCCAATGTTGGATTTAGGTGATGTGAAGTTGGTCCATGGTCATCGAGAGGTGGAGCTTGAGGGAACTGTTGTGATGGGACATGAGCATCCTGGTATATCTTTGAGAAAGGATTTCGGAGCGAAGGTCACCTTCAAGTGCATGCTGCACGGAGCCTTCGAGGATTTCGAAGTTTTCGTCCTCCCAGCGGCTACAACCATAGGAGGGGCGAAGGACGTGTTGTCGTCTGAGCCTCTCTCGCCAATCCTCAAGAAGTTAGATCTCTCAACCATGGAGGTTCATGTAGTCGACGAGGTTGCTGGAGTGAGAAAGCTGGGAACCTTGAGAGACTTATTGAGGGTTCTCCAATCTCAGAGATGGTGATCAGGGGAATAGGGGTCCTCAGGCTTGACGTGGTGAACCTCTGAGGTCCTCCATTCCTCCTTATCCTGATGGCCTCCGGGATCACCCTGTCCACCAGCCTCCTGCTGGGTCTCCCCAGCACGATGTTCGGACATCTGAGGTCCACGTAGATATAGTACATCTCGTCCAGCTGGAACGCTGCCTCCTCCCCCCTCCCATAGACCGGTTTCTTCATGACGAGAATGGGCCATGTCTTACAGATGATTGGTTTATTATTTCCCAGGGAACATAGATTGTCCACCTGAAAGATGCACCCACCGTTCACTCTCTTGAGGACGGTTTTTCCATGGACAATTTCTAACTTATCCCATCCATATTTGGCAGCTATCCCCACAGCTTCTTCCCTGCTCAAGGGCACATAAAACCTTCTGCAGCAGCTTCCACACGCAACGCACTCCCAGTCCTTTACCCTCCTCCATGGAATGGGAGGCATCCATCTTTCTCAGAACCTCTAGCTCTAAAAAAGGTTACGTTTTAAGGTAAGCAAGTGCTCAACATATCTTTATGTGGATAGATCCCATATCCCTGCTCTTCTTTCTGCTGATAGCTTATATGTTGCTTGCCCCTCAGCTCTCCTTCAGATCGATCGTCAATGCCAGGAGGACAATACTCGGAGCCCTGGCTAGAAAAAGAGGGAGCAATGTCATAACCCTGGTACACAGGCAGGAGTCCATAGGCCTTCTAGGGATTCCCCTATATAGATATATAGATGTGGATGACTCGGAGGAGGTCCTCAGGGCCATAAGGAGAACTCCTCCTAACAAACCCATAGACCTAATAATCCACACACCAGGAGGTCTGGCTTTGGCTGCAGCCCAGATAGCCATGGCGCTGAAGGATCATCCCGCCAAGACAGCGGTGATAATTCCTCACTACGCCATGTCCGGAGGCACACTCATAGCTCTGGCTGCTGACGAGATAGTGATGGATAGACACGCAGTTCTAGGTCCAGTGGATCCGCAGCTCGGTCAGTATCCAGCTCCCTCGATAGTGAGAGCTGTGGAGGAGAAGGGCAAGGATAAGGTGAAGGACGAGACTCTCATAATGGCTGATATCGCTCAGAAGGCCATAAAGCAAGCTAGGGACCTCATAACATACTTGCTCGAGGACAAGATGGGAAAGGAAAAAGCAGCTGAGGTGGCCAGGTCGCTGACGGAGGGAAGATGGACCCATGACTATCCGATAACCATGGAGATGGCCAAATCGCTGGGGCTCAATGTGTCCACAGATGTTCCCAAGGAGGTCTATGAGGTTATGGATCTGTACCCTCAGCCGCTCAGTCAGAGGGCGCAGAGCGTTGAGTTCGTTCCCTCCCCAGTGCCTCAGTCCAGAGGGAAGACCTGATCCAGTCTTCACGATCCTCCTCAAAGCTCAACAAAAGATCAGGAGATCTACACGATCAATTGCGAGGATCACTCTGGAGGAGAACTATCCTGTCCCTCTCCACGATCGCAACACCTTCTTCCTCCAACCTCCTCGTCAGCCTCACAACCCAGTACTCATCGACTCGCAGGACATCCGAGAGCTCCTTAACAGTGTATTCCCTTTTCTCAAGTTTTTTGAACTCTTCACTTAGCTTGTCTAGGATCTTGTCCTCTGCTTGGTTGAAGAAGTCCAGATATATCACTGCCTCATCTTCCTTCACGTCAAGGAATCTCCTTACGTCCTCCACCGATGGGTTTGGAGGGAGTTTCTTCTCCTCCCTGATCCTGTCCATGAACTCCCTTAGTCTCTTGTCCAGCACGTTCATGGGAGGAACCTTAGAAAGAAGGGATATATCTATGTTCAGCGAAATCCTTCGACTGGGTGCTCTGTAAAGCTTCACGAACCCCCTTTTTCCCTTGATCAAGGTCCACTTGACGAGTCCTGTGGAGGTAAGTATATCAAGATGTTGCACAGTTGTGGAGAGGGCCATATTCATCCTCTCCGATAGCTCCGTGGCGGTCATGCCTCTCCTGTTCTCCACCATGCTCGCTAACATCCTCACCCTGGACTCAGCGCTCAATGCGTTCAGTATTCTCTTGGCCTCCACAGGCCTGTTGAAAGGAACTCTTCTCATGGTGACACCTTAAGGAGCTCCAAGCTTACCATGCTGTTTCTGCTAGTTACATCTAGGAGAAAGGCACCCGGAGATGCTGTTCCCAGGGATCTGCTCCCACCGCCCGTGAGGGTCAGCTCTCCTGACGGGGTCGTCACCTTGACCATGCTGTTGGACGCGGAAGCATCCACAGCGACCGCTTCTGTCGGGACATATATCCTTCCGCTGATGAACGAGTTGTCGGCGTTCAGCTTCACAGTTGAGTTTCCTGATGAGTATTGGACGTGTAGGCTAACTGCTGAGCTATCTGCCGTGACCTCAAGGTCTGAGGAGAGATTGTTGAGCTTCACGACGAAGAAGGAGCTATCAGCAGTTATCTCAACTTTCCTCAGGTGATCAGGATTCACGCGTATCAGGACGCCACAGTTCTTTGCACTAATCGTAAGCACACCGTTCGAGAGAAAGGCGCGGGCCTCTCCTCCTAACTCCTTGCTCCTGGCTATCACGCTGGTGGTTCTCCCAATCCCTACCTCAACAGTCACGGGGGAGGATCTGGCTGATATGCGAAGTTCCCTGACCTCTCCAATTATGTTCTTGTGAAGTATCACCTTCCCCTCCATCATTCCCTTGAAATCCCCTCTGAAGGGAACGAACCTCTTTATCAACCCAGTTAAGGGGCTAGGTCTGGGCTTTACCGCTGCGTTCACCAACACAGAAAGTACCATCAGCGTTATGATCACGATTCCAGCTAGAAACCTTTTGTCCTCTCTCATCCTCTCACCTCCAGTGGATAAGAGCCGGCCATCCGATGGTGAACAGGAACAACCCAAGCGAGGACAGCAGTATTGGTATTATCACACAGATGAACGCTTGGCCTGTTGAGAAACCGTTCACCTCGCTTACTCCAACTATGAGCAGGTAGAGCGACCATATCAGGCCGACAAAGCTCATGGCCACAGATGTCATCAGCCCCGCTATCGGGTACAGCGGGACTAGTATCAGCGGAGCGGCGGTGAAAACCTTGACTACGTAGGTGTATCCCACCACTGAGAGAGTGTCCTCAAAGCTTCCGGGACCGTCCATG
This sequence comes from Thermoproteota archaeon, assembly GCA_027491735.1. GTDB lineage: Archaea > Korarchaeota > Korarchaeia > Korarchaeales > Korarchaeaceae > Methanodesulfokora. The sequence goes on from JAOZGP010000023.1 coordinate 17,221, forward strand.
ACCTTGGCCACGACATATATCAGAAGTCCGTTCAGGAGCCACCCACCGAGATCGGAGATCAGGAACAGCGGGAGCATGAGGGATCCAATCACGAAGTCCATTACTCCTCCTGCTAAAAACGAAAACACTGTCCCACTGAGCACAGACGACACCACGTTTCTCACAGCAAGGTAAGATGACACTGTTGACAGTACAGAGAAGAGAACCACAGTAAACAGGGGCTCAAAGAAGCTCCTCTTCTCATGAACTATTGTCACCATGGTGGGCTTTGGGTTAACGAATAGACCTCCTACCCTAGCCAGATATCCTCTCATATTCTCACCTAAATACTTCGATTTTAACCGAAGTTATATTATATAAACCTAACTCGTTGAGGGTGAGGTTAAAGTTAAGCTGTGGGTGTGAATATCCTTAGGTGCTGACGTGCGAATTGACATAAAGAAGCTCACCATAGTGACGTACATATCTGCCGCCATCCTGGCAGGTCTGATAATATACTCCATGATGACCAGACCGATTCCTCCAAGCAATTTCACGTTGAAAACCGTGCCAACGGTGTGTAACTGTTACTCCAAGCCCTACATTGAGAAGGAGGTCAAGATAACTAATGAGATGTTCTCCAAAGTTAACGAGATAATAGAGAAGTCCCGACCGGTCGAGGAACTAACACCGTTCATCTATCAGATGAACTACACATACTGGGAGGCCTATAGATATCTCAAGGAGGGAGATCTGCCGAAGGCCCAGTACTACCTGCTGAGCACGATGCAATCTGCCGACTACGTGATATCGTATAGCGAGATCGACAACTGGGGAGCTGACAAATCCCTGAGCATTGCAGAGATGAGCTACAAAGATTTTAAGGACAAGTTCAATCAGCTGCTGAGCAGGATAAAGGAGGAAGAAGGAAACATAAGCCTGGAAGATTCTCTCGGATGGCTTGGAGTCGTTGAGGAGAAGGCAGCAAGAATATGGTTCTCTCTGAACCAAACCGAGGAGTTCCTCTCGGAGGCGAGCAGGCAGAAGGACATCCAAGCCATTCCAGCCTGGAGGTACAGGATGATACAGGCTCTCAGCTCCATGCCAGCTATTTACTACTATGAGGCCTGCGACGTGCTGAAGAACGCCAGGAAGAAGGGTGGTACCTTCGAACCTGATGAGCTGCTGAAGAAGCTCTCCGAGCAGATCTTGGATGAGATAGAGGAACTGAAGAAGGTCCCTGAAAATTCGTTAGTACATGATGAGATCACTGAGAAGAAGCTCAAAGGCTGGAGAGAAGAGGTCAGAACCCTTAAAGCACTGAGCAAGATGGGCTTGAGGTCCTACGCTCTTAGGAAGATGATACAGAACCTTGCCCTCCTCAAAACCTATGAGATCCTCTCCAAAGTGTCATCGAGGTCCCCCAAGGTCGATGAGATCATTAAGTTCAGGGATCAGATCTACAAGGAGCTCATCGGTAAGGAGAGCTTGAGCAGATCATGGGCCTACGAGATGGCAGCGGAGCACCTGAACCTGGCCCAGTATATGCTCCTCTTCTACTTCAAGGGAGCGATTCACGAGAGCTGGGACAGGCTCTCGAAGGCGGTGTACTTCTGTCTGTACATAGCGAAGGTCTATCCGGATGAGATGGATGAGGTTCTCTCTGAGGTGCTTTCATCCTGACCTTTCCCTTCCCACGGCTCCAGCTTTGTAACCGTCACCCCGACCCTGGTTCCATCCGTGAACAGGACCTTTGATCTGACCACTACACTGTAGCCCTCAACTTCGCTCATCCAATACTCTCCTTCAGCTATCGGCATGAGGAACCTTCTGGAAAGCTCTGAGGTGACCACCCTATATCCATAGGCCTCAAAGATCACGCCTCCAGCATGTATTCTCTTGGTTCCAAGTTCCTCAACCTTGCCAAGGGTGTCCTGAGCCGCAACAAGCTCGATTATGTTGTAATCCTGCTGCTGCAGGAATATCCTTATCGGGGTGGTGACGTACATGTAGAACTCCTCAAGTTCGAGCCCCTGATCATACTCAAATATGGTGAACCTTCCTCTGAGCGGAGTTCCGTCTTCCTTGGAGATGTAGAATATGGCCTTGGCTGAGAGCTCTGGAGTCCATATTTGAAAGACCCAACACGGAACTCCCTTGAACATGGTCTCCTTGGCAACCTTGAGGTTGCACAGCTTCCTGGAATCGTTTATTGACACTGAGACCTGGATCTCCTTCGCCATGCGGATCAGATCCACGATGTTGGTCGGCCTCCTCAGATCCCTCACACTCACACTCCCACACCTCCTGTGCTCTCCTCCCACAAGATGAAGGAATGACCTGGCTTGCTCACAGGCCAGCTCGAGGCGGTGAACTCCAACGATCCTTCGATATCAAAGCCCCTCTCCTCAACTGAAGAGAAGAGGCTGGAGAAGTTCTTGAGCATCTTCGGAACCCACTTTATCTCACCATCACGTGCGTGAGCTCCGAAAACCAAGAGATGTCCCCTCGAGTAGGGCACGACCTTACCCAGAAGGGCTCTTCTGGAGATGACCCTCTCCCCTCTGAAGAAATCCTTTATATCATCGTTTCTGATATTCACGATCTCCTTCACCTCTTGAGCCACTTTCACGGCCAGATCTATCTTGGCTTCGTCAGAGAGCCTGTCAAACTCAGCTAACTTCCTGTGAAGCTCCTTGTCCTCATGTTCCCTGAGGTACTTCAGGACGTCGTGAGGATTTCTTGGGAACAGGGCCTCCATCCTTCCAATGACGAAGGAGAAGGAGGCCGGTGATGAAGACGTGACCTCTGGGACCTCTGGGCATCTCACTCTGACGAGTGACATCCTGGCCAGGTCCTCGACACCGTAACTCCTGTAGCCCAAGAGAGCATTCATACAGGGCACTGTGAGATACTCGTGGTAGGTGACCAGACTTACAGCTCCCAGCACGTACTTCCTCCTCATGAGGTCCAAACTCACCCTTCCATGCCTGAAGAACCCGAAGGAGTTTAGATAGAACAGCAAGGAAGCCAAATCACTGATCTTTCTCATCGGTGGAAGGAGGTACTCTCTGAAATAGTTTACGTCCTGTTCCTCTGTCCTCATCTCCTCACCGCAAGCTGAGGCACCTCTCAGGAGGATCTCACATCCGTCCTCTGATAGCTCAGGAAACCTCTGCACAATCTCCTCAAGCCCCATCCCCTCGCTCATCTTCTCGGAGAACCTCAGAAGCTGCATGAACCTTGATATCCTCCCTGTCACCATGGGTGGGAAGTAACCAGCGTTCTGACAGGCCTCTATTATCTCCCAGCACGTTCTAGAGGTGTACTTAGATGGAGGGTGAACCAGAACGACTTTGATCCTGCCCTCAGACACGAGCTCAAGCAGATCGTCCAGATTCACTCCGCAGAGGTTTTTTCCTAGAGCATAGCCATACACGAGATCCTCCATCGACATGTAAGGCACTAATGGGAGTACTATGTGGTGACAGAAGTCCTGCAGGAGGATCGTGCCCAGGTTGAAGCCCGGCGACCTGGTGGACCTTCCGTAGGGCATAGGAGGATCGAAGAACATATAGCTCTTTCCCTCGAGCTTGAGCTCTGGAGCGAAGTGCAGGATGTCCACAGTATCTCCTCTCTCCAGATTTTTCATGGCCTCAACGGAGAGGTTGTTAGCGATCTCCTTTTCCCTAAGATCTAACTCATTCATCTCCTCTCTCATTCTGAAGAGGAGACCAGCTCATCCTTAAAAGTCCTCCGGATGGCGTCGATCCTTCCATGGACGACCTTTTAATTTGGGAATGAACATGGTTCGCGAGGTGACCTGGCTGTCGTGTCATCGATCGACTACTGGAGATCTCGAGGAGTTTATGTGGATCAGTTCTGCCTGTGAGATCCTAAAAACTCCAACCAGGACCTCAAGCGGAACAAGAACCTTTCCGATGAGCGAGCCTTCAAATTCTCGTCGCAGATGACCTACAGGCAGTGGACTCCATCCACACCCGGTTGTAGGTAAGGAGGGATGAGCTGGTGGAGATCTTTGCCACCATCTTCCTCGGACTTGAGAGATTCTCGGCTGATGAGGGAGTAGAACTCCTGGGATCACGGAGCCAGAGGTTGGAAAGATCTTCTCTAGAGGATCAGCGGAGGAGTTGGCGAAGTTCTGCATGAGAGCGAAGACCGTGAACAGAGTATACCTCCTTCTCGCTAGAGAAGAGATCTCCTCGCTGGAGGAGATCCACAAGATGGCGCGGGAAGTGGACTATTCGTTCATAGAGAAGGATCAGACCTTCGCTGTCAGGGCAGAGAGGAGCAACAAGAAGTTCCCATCAACTAGTCCAGAGATAGCTGCCGCCGTGGGGTCTGCTGTCGTGGACTCCTACATGGGATCCAATGGATCCAGGTTGAGGGTGGACCTGAGGAACCCTGACGTGGAGATATATGTCTTGGTCAGGAAGTGGGAGGCTCTCCTGAGCATCAACCTAGTTGGGAGATCCCTGCACTGCAGGTACTACAGGGTCAGAGCCCACAGAGCAGCACTTCCTCCATCTCTCGGAGCCATAATGATCAGAGCTAGTGGGTGGAGAGGTGAGCCTCTCCTGGACCCCATGTGTGGCTGTGAAACCATACCAATAGAATCGGCCCTGCTCATAAGGAACATCGCTCCCGGGGCCAGAAGAGAGCTGGCCATGAACAAGCTCTCCATGTTCCGCGATTTCTTAGATGGTGTCAGATTTGAAGTAATTGGGGAAGAGAACAGGAGAAAAGCTGAGATAGCTGGAATGGATCTCTCTCCAAAATCCTTGGAGATGTTCAGGAAAAACCTAAGAGCCTCAGGCATGGAGGACACTGTGAGGGTTTTCCTCGGTGATGCACTTCGGCTTCACAGGATATCCATTGAGGGCAGAGCTCGTCGTGACCAATCCCCCTTCGGGATAAGGATGGGCGTCTCCAAGATAGACCAATTCTATAGGACACTTGCTGAGAGCCTCTCAATGTCTGGCGTTCGCAAGATCACTCTGATAACTCCCAGAAAAAATCTAATTGTGGAAACGCTCTCTCGAGCTGGTTATCCCGTGGACTCTGTGCTGCAGTTCATGTATGGGGGTTGACCACCCATCTGATATCCGCCTCCTCGCCATAAAGTGTTAAAAATTTTCAGGCTCAAGGTGGCTCATGTCCGTCGAGGAGTTCAACCTCTTGGTCTGTAGAGAACTCTCCATCTCCCTCAGGGAGAGGGGCTGGAGGACTGTGATTGCCCGGGAAGGGGACGAGATACTTGATCTCATATCGAAGGAGGTTCCTCAGTCTTTGAGCATTGGGGTTCCCGGTTCCCTTACGATCAGACAGCTTGGTCTCATAGAGAAGCTGGAGAGAAATGGTTATCACGTGATAGAACACTGGAGAGATCCGGAGAAGGCTGATGTGCTCAGAAGGAAGGAGGTGTATGCGGACGTCTTCCTGACAAGCGTTAATGCGGCATCCCTCACGGGCGAGCTTGTGATCCTCGACTACTGCGGCAACAGATCGGGAGGCAGTCTCATAGCGAGAAAAGTGTACTACCTAGTGAGTGCTAACAAGATAGAGAAGGACCTCGACTCGGCTCTTCGAAGGGCTTGGTGGAAGGCCACTGGAATAAACGCGCTGAGGTTCAAGATATCACCGGAAAAACTGACGAGAGTCACGGTCATACTCCACGGTCCTCCTAAGCTTGTTGATGGAACTGTAATCCTGATACCGAAGGAGTTCGGCTTTTAACTCTGAAAAAGGGGCTTTCACTTTGGAAGAGGGTCGGAGGAATGTGGCCATACTTGGGGCCTCCTGGACTATGATGAGGCCCTTCTCAGCAGCAGTGATGACTTATTCCTCTCTGTACTTCATGGAACTTGGAGCTTCACCTGCGGATGTAGGTTTTCTTGTCATGCTGAGCTGGGTGGTCCTCGCCTTCTCCCGACTCGTAGGGGGTCATCTGGCAGATACTGTCGGGAGGAAGAGGATCATCGTCCCCATGACAATTCTGTACGGCGTGTCCAACCTAGTATACTCCATGGCTCCCTCCTGGATCTGGCTGGTTCCAGCTCAGATTCTCACCTCAATAGCCCTCATGTACCAGCCAGCCATCGAAAGCATACTAGCTGACTCACTTCCTCCTGAGAGAAGAGGAAAGGGTATGTCAGCGGTGAACGCAGCCTCCAGCGCCGCTGGTCTCGCGGGCCCACCGATGGCCACACTCATGGTGTCGATGTGTGGAGTGGACATGGCGATGAGGTATCTGTACGTTATGAGCGCCCTCTCGATGATAGCTGGGGGTTTTCTCAGAATGCTACTCAAGGAGACGCTGAAGGAGAGGGAGAGAAAGAGCTTCCGGGAGTATTTAAGAGCAGCTAGGCTGCTGAGAGGAAGCGTGGGAAGACTCATCCTCATACAGTCAGCTGCATCAGCGGTCTATCAGGGGATATGGCCTTTCCTTCAAGTGTACTCCGTCAAGTTCCTGGGGATAAGTGCTGAGTCCTGGGGATGGATAAGCTCGATAACAGGAATCGTCGGCATGGGAGGAATGCTTCTCTCCGGTTATCTGACGGACAGGATGGGACGAAATAAGGTAATGTTCCTTGGATATCTCAGTGGAGCACTTATGCTCCTGATTTTTGCAATCTCTCCCGAAAAGAGCGAGCTGTTCGTCTTCTTAGCTATGCTGGCTGGAAACCTTGTGATGTCTCGTCCTGCCTCCTTTGCACTTCTGGCCGACCTGACGCCCCTAGAGCTCAGAGGCAGGGTGATAGCCCTGAGAGGCCTCATAACCGGCAATGCAATGGGGATAGCGTCTCAGGTCAGCGGCACGATGTACGAGGAGAGCCCTAGAGGGTTGATGGCTGGAGGAGCTGCTGTCGTGGCCGTGGCCTCTATGGCAGCCCTCTTCCTGCTGCCTGTAGACGTCTTAGAAGGAGATAACATCTAGGACAGAAGTCCGAGCCCTTGAGGTCCACCTCAACTATGGAGTTGCTGAAGGACATGACGCACTTCCTGTCGGGGCAGTGACCGAGGCCGATGAGGTGTCCCAGCTCGTGCATCGACTCCTTCTCCACCCTCATGAGGAAAAGATCCTCGTCCTCAGGACGACCGTAGAACTCAGGTCTTAACCTCTTCAGGAAAACAACAGCGGATCTTCCCCCAAGCTGAGCTTGCCCGAAGACGAAATTCAACCCTGGAGCATAAGCATCAGCATCCACAATCCCAAGCACCAGCCCGCTGAACTTCTTGGAGATCCAGGACAGCAGGATGTTTGAGATGTACTGACCCCTCGACTCATCAAACGACTCCTGGGGTATTGAGGGCTCAAAGCTGACAATCGTCCTGAAACCCAGCTTGGATCTCACACCCCTGGAGACCACTTCAAGGAGATCTCTGTCCTCAAAACCCACTTCAACGATCCTCAGAACAGCTAGATTCCTAACCAACCCCTGCCCCTCCTCCTTCTCATCCTTCTTCTGGCCATCCCTCCTCCTCTTATACCTGAAACCGGCTGAAATAATGGAACCTGAGTTGGTTGATCTTGTTGGGCTTTAGGGACGAAATTGGCACAGACCTGACCATTGGGATCCACGGTTGTTCCGTAGAGACTACAGAACCCATTGGAGAAATGGACACAGTCCTTGTGTGTGGGCAGGAGGACCTCACCTCCAATGAAGGGTTGGGCTGGACCTTTTAAAGATTTCGGTTAGCCTAATAGTTTTCTCTGCCGCCTGGTGGATACTGCTCTCCCTCATATCCCTTATGAAAAACGCTTGCAGAAACACCCTTCAAGGCGAGGATATTCCTTCGGTAGTTAAGGGAGTTATACACGGTCGTAAGTCTGTTTTCTTGGTTATGAAAGCCGTTACTATAAAACCATCGTTCTCAAGTTCCCTGTAAGCTGCAACCGAATATACATATATGCTTCTGAAGGAGAGAGAAAAGAAATAACCGAAAGAGTAAAAGAGATCTTCAAGGTGCTGAACCCTTTCCGGCTTCTATGAAGTCAGTTGTCATCTCGTTCCGAAAGGTAAAAGTTTTGTTGAATGCCCTCGATGAAACCTGAGGAGGGAAGGTCATCCGCCCAATCCTTTAGCTGGTGGCTGAAGCGATAGCTCACGAGCTGATCTTGGGAGGGTTCCTCCGGGAGGGAGATTGCTTGATAGTGTTCATAAAGCAGGTCCTCAGGATAATCTGTAAGGCAAAGAAGGCAATATCTGGAGCTTCTTTTGTGATGATAAGCACATTCGTGCTTGGAGTTGTTGGATTTCACTATCTAGAGGGGCTATCGTGGTTTGACTCAATCTACTTCACCTTCGTGACTATGGCGACGATAGGGTACGGAGACATAACTCCACATACCCTCTGGGGCAAGATTCTGGTGATCGCAACGTCCGTCCTCGGGATCTCCTCCTTCGCCGTGGTGGTGACCTCCCTCCTTCAGTCCTTGGTGACCGAGAAGCTGGGGGTGATGCTCGGTTTGGTGACCTCCTACTTCACAGATCATGTGATCGTCTGTGGATGGTCTGACACATCCAAAGCAGCTGTAGAGGAGCTCCTCGCCTCAACCGATAAGAAGATTGTTTTGGTTGACGACAAACTGGATAAGAACCCCTTTGAGGATCCTAGAGTCCACTTCGTCAAGGGAGATTACAGAGATCCATCGATCCTCAAGAAGGCGGGGATCGAGAGGGCCACGGATGCCGTGGTGACCACAGGCAATGATTCGGATACGATACTAACGGTGCTCAGGATAAAGAGCCTGAAGAAGGACATACATGTGGCAGCTGAGGTCATGAGCGGGAGCGTTAGGGATATACTCAAGGAGGCAGGAGCCGATCACGTGATAACGAGCTCGGAATTCGGTGGAAGGTTGCTTGCCGTCTCAATCAACCAGCCTGGAACTGCTATGTTGTTCGACGACCTCACCTCGACAGGAGCTGGCAACGATGTCTACGAGATAAAGGCTCCGATGGAGGTGGTGGGTCTTGGCTTCGGAGAGGTTCTGGCGAAGGTTAAGGAGGAGTACAACATGATAGTGATGGCGATCAGGAGGGGAGACATGACGATAATAAATCCAGATCCATCCTTCAAAGTGGAGAAAGGGGATCACCTGATAGTAATCTCAACTCCAGAGGACATCCTCAAGGTGAGATGATTTCGTTAACAATGCTCCTGAGGAATGAGCTGATATCCGAGAGGAGACCAAATCGTCCACGGATAAGAGCCTCTTCACAGTGTGATGAACCCGAGGAACCTCCTCCAAGGGTTGGGGGCTAAATCTGGTTCTCTATGCAGAACTCTCTAAGCGCGTTTAGGCAGGAGAAGAACTCCCTCATGGCCACGCTCATGGGGTACATGCCCCTTTCCGTGACCCTGAGCTTTTCCCCCTTTCTCTCTATTATTCCGAAAAGTCTGAGGAAGGTAAGCTCCTTCCTCAGAACATTGTACTCCTCCCTGTAATCGGCTTCTAGACCGAATATCCTGGTGAGGAAGTGATAACCAGCTAGCTTTCTCGGCTCGAGCTCCTTCTCAAAGACCACCGGGAACAGGCCTCTCTCCACAAACCTCGAATACCTCTCCAAAGAGAAGCTGTTGACGTAGTATCTGCCACCCACAAGGCTCATGCTCCCCGAGCCCATGCCGATGTAGTCGTCGCATCTGACTATGTACTCATCTATCATGTGGTCCCCCCTGGAGAAGCACCATACCGTGGACGGCCTGTACCTCTCTCTCATATTTCTCAGGATCTCTAGGTAGTACTCCTTCTCCCTCTCTATCCTAACCCTGTTGAATTTTCTCTCGAGAGCGTTTCTCTTATGGGGAGAAGGCATCAAAGGGTAGAAGGTGACTTGATCCACTCCGAGTTCCTTCACAATTCCCAGATCCCTCCTCAGATCCATCATCGACTGATTCGGTAGTCCAAAGATCAGATCCACGTTAAGAGTCTTGAACCTTCCCTCCGCCAGGGAGATGCTCCTCATGGCCTCTTCCCCTGTGTGAGAAAGCCTGCCCATCTCCCTCAATATCCTATCGCTGAAACTCTGCACCCCAACGGAGAGCCTGTCTACACCGCAACTCCTTAGGATCTCAATGCTTTCCTCATCTATATCGTCGGGATTGGCCTCCACCGAGATCTCCTCGAGGCTGAAGGTCGAGCGAAGCTTATCCAGAACCTCAGCCAAGAGCTCGATATCAACTGTTGGAGTTCCGCCTCCAACGTATAACACGGAGAAATCAAAGTCAGCACTTGCATACATTTCAATCTCATTCTTGAGGGCTTTTATGTAAGAAACAGCTTTTTCCCTGACGTATGGATATCTATTGAAGGAGCAGAAGGGGCATGGCCTCCTGCAGAAGGGCATGTGGACATAGAGGTGTGCGCCCTCCCTGGGCTCAGGTGGTCGCCTCCAGCCATTCGTTCTGTCAAGCTCCGTGAAGCTCCTCCCTTCCCTCCTTACAATCCACTCCACGATCTTGGCGAGCACAGTGAGATCGCTCCTCAGGTGCTCATAAATGTTCTCCCACTACACTAGGTGCTCAAGGATGGATGCGAAACAGAAGTGCTGCCTGAGGTAAACTTTTTTGGTGTTCCTTGACCGTTCCTCCGATCCAGATGAATGTTGAACAGGCCGCCATTCTTGGGATCCTACAGGGAGTGACTGAGTGGCTCCCAGTAAGCAGCTCAGGACACTTGGCCCTCATGCAGAGGATTATGGTCTCCCAGAATTCCGTTCTCTTCGATGTAATGGTTCATAGTGGAACTCTTCTCGCCGTTCTGTTTTTCTTTTGGAGGGACGTCCTCGTGGTCCTCAGAAATCTCCTTGAAACTTTTCCAGACATCCTCAAGGGCGGATTCAGGGCCTTTTCCTCCTCCTATGAGAGGCTTTTCTCCTGGTATCTGGTGCTCGCCACAGCACCGATAGTGGTGATCGGCCTCCTGCTTCAGGACTACGTGAATGAGATCTTCAACAGTGTCAGGCTGGTGGGCATTTGCTTCATGATAACGGGGGTTTGGCTCCTCCTGACGAAGTTCTCTGGGGGTGAGGGGAGGGTGAACCTCAGGTCTTCCCTACTGATAGGTCTGGCCCAGGCAGCAGCCATACTACCCGGGATCTCGAGATCTGGATCCACAATAGCAACAGGAATGCTCTCTGGACTGAACAGAGAGGAAGCAGCGAGATTCTCCTTTCTCCTATCAATCCCAGCCATAACTGGGGCCCTCATGCTCGAGGTGTTCAAATGGGGTCTTAACTCTGCTATCACAACGTCGAACTTGGTCGGGTTCCTGACCTCCTTTCTCGTGGGGATGCTGTCGATAAGGTTGCTGTTTGAGGTGATAAGGAGTGGTAGGTTTCATCTATTCTCCATCTACTGTTTTGGAGTTGGCCTCCTGGCCCTCACAGTTTTAAGCTGAACGCTCCAGGTGTTGTCCTATGGCAGCGAAGGATGAGATGTTCAGGCTCCTCGGGAAGTTATGCTCCTTAATCTCCGTGTCAGGTTTTGAGGACGAGATCAGGGATGTTGTTGTGGAGGAGCTCAAGACCTCGGCAGACGATGTCAGGATCAATGCGATGGGCAATGTGATAGCTCTTAAGAGGGGCAGCAGCGAACGTCCAGTTAGTCCGAAAAGCAGTTCCTCGGCTCATGATGAGAAGCTCCTGATCTAGTCATCTGATGAGAAGATCTCCAGAACCTCGTTCACGTCCTCAACGTCCCTTCCCACCATCAGAAACCCAAATGGCCTCCCCATCCTCCTGACATAGTTCAGAACGAGGAGCTCATCGTTCACAGTATCTCCGACGTAGAAGCCGATGTCCTGGTCCTCTCCGAGAAGAATCTCGAGAGCTTTGGGATCGGGTTTTCTGGCCATCTCCCTACAGACGAACCTCTCGAACCTGATCCCCAGTATCTCCTCAGCCAGCCTCACTTCCTCCCTGCACCTTCCAGTTATCACCCCTGTCTTGAACCTTCTCATAACCTTCCTGAGAAGATCTGTGTCGACCAAGGGCTTCTCTCTCCTCCAAAGCTCTCTGAGGTACAGGGAGTTGAAATGACGCTCGACCTCCTCGGGATCCGCGTGAGCACCGAACCTCTTCCTCACCCAAGCTATTCCCTCCCCCAAGGGAAAGCTCTCCACGAACTCCTCAAGATCGCCTGAGATCGCCCCGGCGATGAGGGCCTCACTGACCTTGAAGTCGTCCCCGAAGGAACCCTTTCTCCTAAGCTCCCTCACAAGCTTCAAGTTCACCTCAACAGGAATCCCCTTCCTTCTGAGGAAATGTTCAGCTGTCAGCTTGGTGGCCAAGTCATAGCTCTCACTGACGTCTATTAGCACTCCATCAACATCGAAGACCAACCACATCACCGCTCGCCTCTGAACTCTCTCAGAGCCTTCAGTAAAGCGTCGTTCTCCTCTCTCCTTCCAACAGTTACCCTTATGTGACCCTTGAGCCTTCCCTCCAACCTTCTCACAGCTATTCCCCTCTCAAGGAGGAAGTCATAGGCGTCAAGTCTAACCAACAGAAAGTTTGCTTCACTTGGGTAGGCGCAATCCCTGAGCTGCTCATAAATTCTCTCCCTCTCCTCTACGATGTAGCTTACGATCCTCTCGACGTATCTCCGATTATCGAGAGCAGTCTCAGCTATCTTCATCGAGAAGAAGTTGACGTTGAAGGGGGACTTTATCGAGAGCAGTCTCTCGGCTATCCTCTCGCTGGTGAGTACGTATCCCACCCTGGCGGCCGCCAGGCCGAAGGCCTTGGAGAACGTTCTCAAGACTATCAAGTTTTCATGTTCGCTCAACAAGTCCAAAAAACTCTTTTGCGAGAACTCGGCATATGCCTCGTCCAGCAGGACTGGAACTCCTGTCTCCAAAACTCTCTCTACATGCTCCCTGTCCTGAAGATTTCCGGTCGGGTTGTTGGGGGAGCATATCACGACAAGCCTGGCTCCATCAACGTGATTTTCCACATCTCTCAGGCTGAAGTCCTCTCTCAGAGGAACGTCCACCACGCCGAGACCCTCCAGTCTGGAGTAGAAGGAATACATCCCGAATGTTGGTGAGCTTATCACAACCTTGTCCCCCTCAAATAGCTTAAGGGAGAGAGCTATCAGCTCATCTCCTCCGTTCCCCACAACCACGTTCCTCATGTCCAGTCCGTGGAGATCAGCGATCTTCTCTCTAAGCGAATCGGAGTTGACGTTGGGATATCTGTTCCACTCAGCTCCTTTTATCCTTCTCAGAGCTTCCTCCTTCACCTCATCTGGGATGTCGAACGGGCACTCGTTCTTATCCAGCCTTATCCTGACCTCGCCCTTCACGTAGGGGTTATAGGATCCGAACTCCTCAATACTCCTCCTGAACCTCATTTCCTACGCCTCCTGAGCTCCTCCATGATCTCGCTCAGCTCGATGTCGTTGTAGGCAAGAAGGACGAGCAGATGGTAGAGGAGGTCAGCTGTCTCACATATCACTCTGCTCCTCTCCTCAGCCACTAGAACCTCCACAGCCTCCTCACCAAACTTCTTGTATATCCTCTCCTTCCCCTCACTGAACAATCTGGAGGTATATGACTCCTCCCTGGGGTTTCTTCTCCTGTCCCTTATCACGTCTTCAAGCTCTCTGAGGATGGAAAGGGAGTAGTCTGGGGCATTGCTATATCTCTTAGGCTCCCCTAAACGTCTATGGAAACAACTTTTGTTCCCGGTGTGGCAAACTGGCCCAGTTGCCTCCACCACGACGAGGAGCGAATCCGAATCACAGTCTATCCTTATCTCCTTCACCCTCATGACGTTGCCGCTGACCTCTCCCTTCATCCAGAGCTTTCCCCTGCTTCTCGAATAGAAGTGAGCGTATCCCGTCTCCAAGGTTCTTCTAAGAGCTTCCCTGTTCATATAAGCCAACATGAGAACCTCACCATCAACGCTCTGCACCACGGCTGGAACCAGGCCCCCGCATCTCCCCCAGTCAACCTGGTCCATCGGATCAGTCAAGTCTGACATCGATCCCCCTCCTCAACAGGTGCTCCTTCAGCTCCCTTACGGTGTACTTTCCGTAGTGGAATATTGAGGCCGCTAGCGCAGCACTAGCTCCTATCCTGAATACCTCGTAGAAGTGATCTGGACAGCCAGCCCCTCCTGATGCCACGACAGGTATGTTCACAGCATCTACCACAGCTCTGGTGAGAGGTATGTCGAAGCCTGCCTGAGTTCCGTCGGTGTCCATTGAGGTGAGGAGTATTTCCCCAGCACCAAGCCTCTCCACCTCCCTCGCCCATCTGACGGCATCCAGACCTCTCGCCCTCCTCCCCCCATGCGTGTAGACCTCCCAGAATCTACCGTTCCACTTGGCATCTATGGCTACAACCAGATTGGCGCTCCCCACAACCTCAACAGCCTCTCTCACAAGTTCAGGCCTGTCGACCGCTGCTGTATTAATGAACACCTTATCGGCACCGCTCTTGATGATATTTCTGATCTCCTCAACGCTTCTTATCCCACCACCGACGGTGAAGGGCACGTATATCTCAGAAGCGACTCTCTCGGCTAGGCTCATCAGAGTTCTCCTTCCTTCATGTGAAGCCGTTATGTCCAGGAAAACTATCTCGTCAGTCCCATCCTCCTCATATCTCCTGGCAAACTCCACCGGATCCCCCACATCCTGCACGTTCTCGAACCTCACCCCCTTGACCACCTTTCCGTCTCTCACATCCAGAGCGACAACTATCCTCTTGGCCAGCATATCAAAGCACCGCCAGTACATCCTCAAGTTTGAGGAGGCCCTCATACAGGGCCTTACCTATTATCACGCCGGAGAAACCGAGATCTCTGAGCCGAACGACATCCTCCAGGGATGAAACACCTCCGGCGTAGAGGACCTCTCCCTCACATGGAGGCCTCAGGACCTCGACCCCAGACAGGGTCCCATCCCTCTCCACACAAGTGTAAACAAACCTGTTCACGTACCTGCTCAGCACCCTGCAGGCCTCCTCGACCCCCAGATCGAGGCTCTCGGTCCATCCCCTTATCGAGATCCTACCTTCCCTCGAGTCAAGACTCACGGCTATCCCTCGAAACATCTCGGCGACCCTCGACAGGAACTTGAGGTCAAAGGCTCTGGTCCCGATGACTACATTCTCCACTCCAATCTCATAGGCCCTGGTGATGCTCTCTAGATCCCTGAACCCTCCTCCGACCTGAACTCTGACCCCCGCCTCCTTGATGATCCTCTTCACCTGGTCCAGATTCCTTGGCCTCCCAGCGAATGCACCCTCAAGGTCGATCACGTGGACCTTGTCCACACATCTGGAGAACCTCCTGGCAAACTCCACCGGATCCCCGTAGACCTTGAGATCCTCTCTTCTCCCCTTCCTGAGCCTCACAGCTTTCCCCTTCATTATGTCTATCGCCGGCAGGACCTCCAAAATTACAACCTCCTGAAGTTCTCCATAATCCTCAACCCGTTCCTGCTGGACTTCTCCGGATGGAACTGCACTGCAAACACGTTGTCCTTCCAAATGACCGAGGGAAAGAGGTAGCCCTCGTAGTCGGTCAACCCTACCACCACCTCATGGTCCTTGGGGTCTGCGTGATAGGAGTGGACGAAGTAGAAGTAGGATCCAGTCCTCACACCATTGAACAACGGACAGTTCCTGACGAGATGGACCTGGTTCCATCCTATGTGAGGCACTCCACCCCTCCTCATCCTGATAACTCCTCCCCTCAGAACCCTCAGTCCCTCTCCCTCGCTCTCCTCACTCCACTCGAAGAGAAGCTGCATTCCCAGGCATATACCAAGAAACGGTTTTCCAGACTCTATGGAATCCAATATGACATATCTAAGTGGTTCTAGTTTCCTCATGACCGCTCCGAAGTTGCCAACTCCTGGAAGCACTATCTTGTCTGCTTTTCTGAGTTCGGAAGGATCACTCGTCACAACCCCTCCCAAAGCCTTCCTCACGTTCGCCAAGTTTCCTATCCCCAAATCAACTACAGCTATCACCTTAGAACACCCTTTATGCTCTCCAACCTCCCTCCCTCAGTTAAAGCTTGTTTTAGAGCGATGCCCAGCCCCTTAAACGAGGCCTCGATCAGGTGATGAGCATTCCTCCCGGAGAGCTGCTTCACATGTATCGTAGCTCCCAGGGTTCTGGCCAGAGCCCAGATGAACTCCCTGACCAAAGTCACAAGAAAACCGTTCTCTTCCTCCTCAGGTTCAAGCTCCAAGCTGAGGTAGGGCCTGGAGATGTCCACGGAGACCAGGACTAGAGCGTCGTCCATGGGCATCACAGCATTTCCGAACCTGTGCATCCTCTCATCCACTTCCTCCCTGAGAGCCTCTCCCACGGCGATGCCCAGATCCTCCCAGAGGTGATGTCTCAGATCACCTGAGGCCTCCACAGAGACCTCTCTTCCCATGTAGAAGAAGAGGGTCTTCATCAGGTGATCGAGCACGGGGTCCCCTGTCCTCACCTCCCCCTCACCAGGAGACACCCGGATGTCGACCTCCTTGGTCTTCCTCCTGACCTCCCTCACTTTCTCACCTCCAAAGCGTGCTTGTGGGCTTTCATCCCCTCAAGCTCAGCCATTCTGATTCCGAGCTTCCTCTCCATCAGAAACTCATCCCTATCAACCATGGCCACGCTTATCCACTTGACGAAGTCCATCACGGTCAGCACCGAGGAGAACCTAGCGGCCTTTCCTGTGGGAAGAACGTGGTTAACCCCCAGGAAGTAATCTCCAGCCGATACGGGTGTGTAGGTCCCAAGATAAACTGCTCCAGCGTTTTTCACTCTCTCCAAGATCTTAAGAGGATTTTTCGCTATGATCTCCAAGTGCTCTGGAGCTATCTCGTTCACTCTCCAAACGCACTCATCCAGGCTATCACAGAGAACTACCTCGACGCCCTCTCTCCTACAGGCGTTCGCTAAGTCCTCCGATGTTGTGAGGAGCCATGCTCTGGCATCCTCTCCATGCTCCAGTTGGGATAGCAGATCTGCGAGAACATGGCTCGCGTCAGCACTCTCATCGGCGATGATCGCCACCTCAGTGGGACCAGCTAACCTATCTATCCCAACGACCCCGAAGACCTGCCTTTTGGCCTCATTCACGAACCTGTTTCCCGGACCGAATATCTTGTCCACTCCTCTCATGCCCACCCCGTAGGCCATCGCAGCTATGGCGTGAACCCCTCCCAGCTTGTAGACCTCCCTTACTCCAAGGAGCTTGGCCACGTACAGCATGTGAGGGAGAACCTTCCCCCCGATCGGAGGGGTGCACACAACTATCTCCTCAACTCCAGCTATTCTGGCTGGTACCCCTATCATTATAAGTGTGGAGATGAGCCTACTTGGTACGTAGATTCCTATCCGCCCTATAGGCCTCGCTATGAGACCGTAGAGCGATCCTCTTGAGATCTTGATCAGATTGTTCGGGGTCTGGTGCTCGTGATATCTCCAAACCCTGCTCACGACCCTCCTCAGGACCTCCTTGTCCTCCTCAGGTATGGACTCCGCTTCATCAAACTCCTCCTCACCGACCAGAAAATCGCCCTCGTAGGCGTCAAACCTTCTGGAGTAGTCCCGAAGGGCATCCTCTCCCCTACTGATCACGTCCGAGATTATGTTCCTGACGTAATCCTCGAGCTCACCTCTCCCACTCATCAACAACCCTCCTTAAGCTTGCGATCAAGTTGTTCAGGACCTCGAACTTAGTCTTCTGGGATATCCTGTTCACCAGAAGGAGAACGGAGACATCCATCACCTTCTCGACCTCCACCAGATCGTTCACCCTAAGGGTCCTTCCCGTCTCGACTATATCAACTATGGCATCAGCTATCCCGACCTTCGGTGCGAGCTCTACTGACCCGTGAAGCTTCATCACTTCCACAGGGATGTCCCTCTCCTCGAAGAACTTGGAGGTTACGTTGGGGTACTTGGTGGCGATCTTGAATCCCTCCATCTCCTCCACGCCAACAGCTCTCTCCCTGGGCATTGCCACGCTTAACTTACACCTGCCGAACGGGAGCTCCAGCGGGACAAGCACGTCGCAGGACCTCTCCTCGAAAACATCACTTCCGCAGATGCCCACATCTATCCCATGCTCCACGTAGACAGGAATGTCGAATGCCCTAGCGAGTAGAAGCTCATACTTCTTCCTTCTTGTGATGAGCTCCCTGCCCTTTGGGATACTAAGCTCAATTCCAGCTCTTTTGAGGATCTTCAATGAGTCCTTCAGAAGCCTTCTCTTCGGTAGGACGAACCTCAACCTCTCCATCACACTTCACCGGACCTGAGCCTGAGCACTCTGTCCAGGTAAAGGGCGAACCCTGCGGCCCTGAGCCCCCTTGCCCTATAGTCTCCTCCCCCTCCTATGGGATATCCGAGCTTCGGCGAGTAGATGTCGAACACCACGTTGTCGTAGTAGGGCAGGGGCCTCATGGTCCCCAGGTCTATGAAGACCCTCTCGTCTTCCACCCTCTCCACTATCTCGTCCAGAAGCCTGAACCCACTTCTCCTCCCTCTAAAGTTGAACAGCCTCCAGAGCTCCCTCTTCTTCTCCTGATCTATCGGCAGGGATTCTATCCTCTGGAAGTTTCTCCTTCGGAGGGCCTCGAATATCCTCTCCCTGAACTCCTTGACGTCCTCAGTGGCTCTCCTCCAAACCTCTAGGCTTCCGACATCTACATAGAAGTCCTCCACTCCCACGGCAATCAGACAGCTCACGGCCACCTTGATCACCTCCACGTACATGTCCGAAGGTTCTCCTCCTATGAGCTCGGCTCCAGCCTGCCAGCTGCCTTTGATCCCTCCGTTCAGGACCTCGGAGATGTAGTATACCTTCATTCTCCTCGGCCTCCTCATGCGGAAGACTATCTGTGAGGTTATGTCGGGCTTTATCAGGTAGAACTGATTGTTATAGGAGAACTTCGTCCCTCTCCTAAGGGATCCATCGTACTCCTCTATGCAGGGAAGAAATATCTCCCTGTAGCCCCAGGACTCGAAGCTCCTCCTAAGCTTCCCAGCCACGTAAGCGAGCCTCTCCGACTCGGTTAGGAGGTCCCTCCTCATCGCGATCACTTGTCAGGGTTTTCTCCATATGGTCGAGAAACGCTTATCTTCTTTTCGCTGTTCTCATCGGAGGATCGACGAGACGATCTCACCTCAGGGATCCCTCAGCTCTGAAGGTCCTCACGAGATGGCTCCACAGCAGTCGCTCACTGGTCTACCTGGTGACGGTCGCCTGAGGATCTCATCTCGACCAATCTCAGGCCGGATCGACCTAGATCTCCCTAAGGTGGGTGGACGAGCTGGCAGGTCCTCCTCACAGTGATGGGATAACTCCGTCCTTCACAGATTCCCGATAGGGCAGCGCTGACGAGCGTCTGCCGATATTTTAAACCTGGTCCCGCTGATCCAGGAGCTTCCTCAAGCAACCGAAGCTCCTGAGTCCAGATCGCTCGGTGATCTGGAGTGAACCCACCGCTCCGAGCTGTCCCTTCAGCGGACGCGTACAACGCGTCTTCAGGAGATCGCCGTGATGGAGTCGAGGATGAAGCTCCCTCAACGAGGCCGGCGTGAGGTCTTCGAAACATCTTTCTTGGGGTGTGAGGCAGCTGACCGCATGAAGCTCATGAAACCTCTCCACGCAGGAACCTCTCTGTGAGCTTGTTCCTAGGGTTCACGAACACCTGATCCGCCGGCCCGACCTCCACGAGCTGCCCCATGTAGATGAAGGCTATGTAGTCGGACACCCTCGAGGCCTGCGGTGGGGAGTGGGTCACCATCATTATCGTTACCCCTCCCTCCCTCCTGAAGGAGATGAGCACATCCTCTATCTTCCTGGCGTTGATGGGATCGACGTTGGCTGTGGGCTCGTCCAAGAGCAGGAGCTCGGGTCTCATGGCTAGGGCCCTGGCTATGCAAAGCCTCTGCTGCTGACCTCCGCTGAGCCCGAGCGGAGGGACATCAAGCTTGTCCTTGACCTCCTCCCAAAGCATCGCCTTCTCCAAAGCCCATCTCACCAGATTATCGAGCTCCTTTTTGCTTTTCACTAAACCGTTTAGCTTTGGACCCAGAGCAACGTTCTCGTATATGGAGAGGTGAGGGAAGGGGTTGGGCGTCTGGAAGACCATTCCTATCCTGGTCCTGAGCCTGTAGGGATCCGCCTTGAAGACGTCCCTTCCCAGGACCACGACCCTGCCGGAGACCTCCGCTTCGGGTATGAGGTCTATGAGCCTGTTTATCACACGTAGAAGCGTGCTCTTGCCGGACCCACTAGGTCCCATCACGGTGAAGATCGTGTTCTCCGGGACCTTGAAGGTGAGGTCCCTCAAGACCTCGAAGCCCCCTATCCTGACCCTGAGGTTCTCCACCTCAACTGCGTAGCTCACATCCTCACCTCCCTCACCGTTCTCCTGAGGACGACGAAGATCACCAGGTATATGGCTATCAGGACCAGGGCAGCTCCCCAGGCGACCTCCCTGTACACCCGGTAGGGGGTGAGGGCGAACTCGTATATCAGCAGGGGGATCGCTCCCACAGGATGATCTGGCCCGTTGAAGTAGGCGTGCCTCAGCCCACCTATTGTGAACAGGAGAGGAGCTGTCTCACCTGCTGCCTTGGCGAGTCCTATGAGCACGCCCGTCAGGATCCCCCTCCTTGCTATCCGCGTGAACACGCTGAAGACCGCCCTCGGCCTCGTCAGCCCCAGGCTGTAGGCCGCCTCCCTGTAGGTCCGGGGTATCGACGCCAGGGACTCCTCCATGTAGGTGTAGGAGTAGGGCACCATCACAATCGCCAGAGCTACAGCTCCAGCCAGTGCGGAGAACCTGCCCATGGGGATCACCACGAGGGTGTATGAGAGAACCCCTATGAGCACGGTTGGTATCTCCGTGAACGACCTGCAGACGAGCTTCGTCACCCTGGCAACCAGAGTGTTCGGATATTCCACAGTGAAGACAGCAGCCATGAAGGAGAGAGGGAGCCCTAAGATCACAGTTAGGAACACGAGAACGGCTGACCCCACCAAGGCCGGACCGATGCCCCCCAGATTGCTCGAGAGAGGCGAAGGGGGTGTGTCCACGAGGAAGCTCAGCCCTCCCCTGAGGAGGGTCCACCCCCCGTAGTAGAGGATCGAAGCCACTATGTGAAATAGGGGGAGAAAGGCCGCCATTGAGAGGACCACGAGGATCACCAGGAAGAGCTTGTCCTTGATCCTCCTGACGAGGGATAGCCTCTCCGCTTCTCTCCTTGAGCTTACATCTCTCAAGAAATCACCTCCTATAGGTTCTCCTCCACTTCACCAACATGTACACGCCGGCTGAGTTCAGCAGAAGTCCTGTGGCCAGGAGGAAGAGGCCCGCCGCATAGAGGGCGCTCGTCATGTAGTGGTAAAATCCGGCATTGGCGAACTGGTTAGCTATCAGAGAGGATATAGTGTAGCTGGGCTCAAACATGCAGAGGGGGAGTCCGAAGCTGTTGCCTATCGTCATGGAGACAGCTATGGTCTCACCAGCAGCCCTTCCAAAACCCAGGAGAGTGGCGGCCATCACCGCTGGCTTGGTCATGGAGACCAGCATCCTTGAGGCCTCGTACCTGGTGGCCCCGAGGCTGTAGACCGCCTCCCTGTAGGTCCGGGGTATCGACGCCAGGGACTCCCTTATCATGCTGGTCATGAAGGGGAGTATCATCACGGACAGGACAGTGCCGGCGGTGAACACGGTGAAGCCCGTTATGGGCCTGCACCCGAACACCGGCACGAAGCCCAGGTACAGACTCAGAGGGGTCATGATGTAGGTCTTCAGAATGGGAGCCAAAACGAAGGCCCCCCAAAGGCCGTATAGAACCGTGGGGAGACCTGCCATGAGGTCCACCAGACCCGTGACGTGATCCCTCAGCTGGGGAGGTGTGTAATCGTTTATGAAGATGGCCAGTGCTATGGATGTCGGCAGGGCGAGGATCAGAGCTATGAGAGAGGAGTAGAGGGTTCCGACGAGAGGGGATAGTATGCCGTAGAACTCCTGGTCTGGGCTGACCTCTGATGGTCTCCAAGCGCTCGATGTGAGGAACTTCAATCCCTCCCTGAGAAGCACGGGCACCGAGTTCTGGATCAACACCTCGAACAGAAGCACGAACACGATGAACACCACGCCGGCAAACGGCAGGAGCATGTAGAAGAACATTCTATCCTCTCTGGATGGAAACCTCATCGAATCACCCTGACCTCACGAGATCCAGCGCTCTAAGATCGATGTTCCTTATCTCCTCGGGGACGGGCACGTACCCCTCCACCACGTAGCCCGATCCCCTCTCGCAGATCCACCTTATGAACTCCCGCACAACCCAGGTCTTCTCCTTGGAATAGGTCGTCCTGATGAACACGTGGGAGAAGGCAGTTATGGAGTAAGAACCGTTGCCGGGCGCGTACACTATCGCTTGGAGCTCCGAGCTGAAGTCCTCAGATGGATCCTCGGGTAGGTCGGGCAGAGCATTTTTAGCCGCCTCCTGTATAGCCTCAACGGATGGAAGCACGAAGTTCCCGTCCCTGTTCTTTATGGCAGCCACTGGGAGGGCTTCCCTATAGGCGTACTCCAGCTCCACGTATCCTACGGAGTACTCCGTGCTCTTCAGGGCAGCGACCACTCCTGGGTTGCCCTTTCCTCCCACGCCCCTCCCCTTCCCGTCGACAGGCCAGTTCACCGTCTTGCCAACAAGATCTGATGGCCACAGATCCGGTGCCGCCTCGTGCAGGAAGGTGGTGAATATCTGCGTTGTTCCGCTGGCGTCGGACCTGTGGACCGCCGTTATCCTCCTGTGGGGGAGGTCCAACCCCGGGTTGAGCTCCCTCATCATCGGGTCGTCCCAGTACTCTATCCTCCCCAGGTAGATCAGGGCCAAAACGCGTCCGTCCAGCTTGAGGCATCTGTCCTTCAGCTCCGGAACGTTGTACACAACCGCCACCGCCCCGAGGATTATGGGGAGCTGGAGGACCTTTCCCCTGTACCTCTCCCAGGTCTGCCTGCTCAGCGGTGGATCGCTTCCGCAGAAGTCCGTCAGCCTCTTGAAGAACTGCTCCTGCCCAGCTCCGCTGCCAACTCCCTGGTACTCGATGGACACGTTCTTGAAGTCCTTGAGGAACCCCTGGATCCACGCCTCAAGCTGGGGTTGAAGAAAGGTGGATCCCGATCCCCTTATGATGACCTCAGCGGCTTTTTTTCCTTCGTTTCTGAAGGAGAAACTGAACAAGAACACCAAGATCGCCAAGGCAGCGATGACCATTGCGAGCAACTTTCTCAAGGCTGTTCACCGAGGATCAGTGGGATTCCTCGATTAATAATGATTATCTATCTAACACATATTCACTCATGACCTCTATATGCCTATATAGGTACGATCGCTGAAGCGGACGACCCAGGTCACCTCGGTGAGTGACCTCTCCGGTTCCTCAGGAGGAGGGAATCCACCCTCGCTAGGTACCTCGAGACCTTCACGGACTCCTCGGACACCTCGACTATGTTCCCCCTCCGCACGACCATGTGTCTTCTCCTCGGAGGATTGCTCAACAGCCTGCAAACCTCCTCGACCATGTGATGAAGCTGGACACAGTGGAGGGAACCGTCCACTGTGAGGACGGCGATCTCCTCGTAGTCACCCCTGACGATCACCCCGGCGAGCTTGAATCCAACCATGTTCATGTGCTCCTCCTCAAGACACGCGCTCACCTTGACGTGCTCGTCGAAGCCTCCGAGAACCTCTGGATAATCCATCTCAAGACATCTTCCAAAGACCAGGATCTTCCTGCTGCCCCTGAGGTATCTGGATCCGGCGTTCATGTCGATGAGCCTCGGGAACATCACAGGTCCTCAGCTAGCCTGTATATAATTAACTTGACCATCGGTCTGTTGGCCCTGTAGAAGCTGATGGCTCTTCTGTCTGAGGTAGTCCCTCTCAGGGATCTGAGAACTCTTATAACGCTTATAAATCTTCCTTCAAGCTTCCTCGCTATGTTCATTGACTCCTTGAGAATTCTGGTTCCGATCCTTCTTCTCCAGAGTTCCCTCACAACGTGAACTCCGTAGTCCAGGTTGAAGTTCCTCCTGTTGAGGTAGGCCAGGCCGACCGGTATCTCGTCCAGCAGGGCCAGCATCACCACGTGATCCCCGACCCTCGGTGGGATGAAGAAGCCCCAGCTTCTCCTCTGTATCTGCTGAAAGATCCTGAGCTCGGCCTGACCCCAGCTGTCGAGGGACCTGACCTCGACCTCATAGTTTGGCTCCAACGTCCTTCCCACAGGATCCCAGAAGTAGAGGATCGAGCTCGATCTGACGCCAGGCGGGAGGGGAGGAGCCCTGTCCTCCGGAACGATCATCACCCTGTAGTCCGATCTGACCTCCCTTAGGATTCCCATCGCCTCCATGAAGTCCTGAGAAATGCATAGGGCGGCGATCCTCCCCTCCCCCCTCAGGACCCACCTAATGAGGATCAGGGTCCTCCCCTCGGATGAGGAGAGGACCTTTACCTCCTTGAAAGGCCTCGCCCAGAAGATCTTGAGCTTCGCTAACTCTCTGTACCAGCTGAGGAACTCCTGGAGATCCATGGGGAGGAGGGGGAGGTGAGAGGAGGTCATCCCGGAGACCTAGACACAAAGCTGGACGTCCACTTGGGCAGAGGGAGTGGAGATTCAGAGTACATGGACTTCCAGGCCTCGTCTGTGAGCCTGGAGCTCATGGGGACCTTGAACTCGTAGTATGTCAGCACGGGACCGACGAACAGGTTGATCCTTCCGTTCACCTTCACCGCCACGACCATGAGGGAGAACTTCCCCACTCCCTCCTCCAGAACCTGCTTCGAGTTGGACTCCGTGTGGACGTCGGCCACTAAGAGCGTCGAGGTGCTCCTATCATCGAGGCCGGAGAGCAGGTCCTCAAGGACCTCTCCCATCCTGATCTCGAGGTTTGGATCCTTTCCCGAAAGTTCCTCCAGCGAGACCTTATGGAGCTTGTCCAGGAGGAGGGCTAGGTTGCTCAGCTTCTCCCTCTGCGTCGAATTGAGGAGACCCATCTTGTCCAGCCCCTCAAGGGTCATCTCAGTGAGCTCCCTGAGTTTCAGGTAGACCTCTGGCATGGGCTCCACGTAGACCTTCCCGACGGAGGGCGGAAGTGCTGTGAACTTGACCGTGTAGCTCTGTTTAACGTAGAGTATGGTGTCGTGTCTGAGCTCGGTCCACGAGGCAAGAGCGGAGAGGAGCTGTCGATCCTGCCAAGCTTCCGTCCTCATGAAGGTGGGATACCCCTCCTCCCTCTCTCCTATCACGCTCCTAAGGACATCCAGCCAGGCCCAGTAGAGGTTCCTGCAGGTCAGGTTGGAGAACTCCCTCCTGAGGGACATAACCTTCTCCTCGTAACCCTTGTAGTCAGCATCCCCTGCCCTCTCGATTATGCTGAGGGCCCTGTCCGATCCCAGGACGGCCATGACATCCAATCCCCTCGGAAATCCTCTGGCCGGGCCAAGAGGGGTCATGACCAAGGTGAACGGCTTGTCATCCCCTGTGTACGCTCCAACAGACGGAGCAACCAGGCTGCCCATGATGTAGGAGTCCGGAACGTATCTCTGACCGAAGAACCTCATCCCCTTGGAGAGGTACAGGCACCTCTCCAGCTCCTCCGGACTGAGGCTGCTCGCCTGGCAGTTGCCCGTCCCGGAGTATATCCTCGGCATCCTCATGGAGTTGAGCTCCTTCCTGAGCTCGCTGATCCTGCCCACGATCTGGTCTGGGGAGATCTCACTGCCGAAGACCTTGTTCATTGCGTCCAGGTACTCGCATGGGGTCAGGTCATCGGAAATCCCGACGAAGAAGGAGGTCACGGCGTATATCCTCCTCCACCGCTCCGCGACTCCTGTCGAAGAGACTTGGGCAGATATCAGAGCTGCTTGGAGGGTCTCCCTGTCGGCCACATCCTTGGGCACGAGCCTTCCGTTCACTGAGTTGAGGAGGAAGGTCATCCTCCCGTACCACATCATGGCCTTGAAGTACCTCCTCAGGGTCTCCGAGCGAGTATAGTGTCCCCTAGGCAGGTACTGACTGTAGTCCTCCTCGTATTGAAATATCGGACTCTTAGCAAAGCCCCTATGTCCCTCTATGAGGGATAGCTCCTGGCCCACCTCTTGAGAGACGTAGTCCGGAGGATCGAAGCTTGGATCCAGCAGCTTCTTCGCCACACTGAAGAAAGCAACGTTCTCCCTGGCAGCCTCCCTAACAGCTCCGCTGGAGATCCCGTACAGCCTCTCGTTGGCCTTCAGGAGCTCCTTCGTTATCAATTCGAGGTCCTTGTGAAGGCTCTCCTCCTCCACGCTGGAGAGGAGGTTGTCGTAAAACACGTGGTAGACGTGGAGCATGGAGTCCACAGTGACATAGGTGGGCATTCCCTCGATGAGCTTGTAAGCGTCAACCGGCTGGTCCGTGTAGAAGCTCCAAGTTCCATCACCCAGAACGACGAACCCGTTTCTCAGGAGCATGTCCTTATCGGAGTCACTTAAACGAAGTCTGTCCGTCAGATCCCAATTGGAGATCTCGTCGACGGACAGAGGGAGAGCGTACTGAGGTGTCTCGGCGCTGACCTGCTCAGAACTGAGCGTCCCTTCCATCAGAGCAGGTTTCCTCAGACTCTCAAGCGTGTAAGGGATCTCAGAGGAGGGACCTCCCCGGGAGGAGCTGCTCACCTCCTCAGAAGGAGCTTTGTTTGTAAGGAACAGAGCAGCGGCAATGCCTGCAGCCATCAGGAGAACGGCCACCGCGGCGATCGCGCCTAAAGTCCTCACATACCTCACCGATCTGAATCATGAGTGAGTCGATAAATAAGCTTTCCTGAAAGGTTCCATGTGGATTGAACTTCTCTCTAAGGACCACCAAACTCGATAATTCTTTAAGACTGAATTCCTGTGGAGTGTCCGGTCCTCTTCCAGCTGATGTTCACCCGGAAGAACCTACACGAGGTCCCGAGGTCGTGGAGGGCGCTACGCGCTCGGACAAAACCGCATGCTCCCGATCTCCACCTCCTCCCTGGGGTGAGGCTTCAAACCGCGAGGAATATGTTCCTGTTCATCTGTAAGACGAGGGACCTCGAGGTCGATGCGGAGGGGCCGGTCGAATACCCGGACTACGGCTACTATCATCCGCTCCACGTCATAACTGCAGGCCGTTAACGGAGCCGAACAAGCTGAACATAGGGATTGTGTTTTACGGTGGAATGCACTTAGAGTCCGTTGAGGTTCTGAAGGGCGAAAAACTGTGATGTTGATAGCTGATTCAACTGGAGAGATGGTGAAGGTCGAGACGGTCGAAGACAGCATAGAGAGGGGGAACCGTAACGAGGACGCTTAACCCGAAGTGGATCGAGGAGATGCTTAAACACGGATTTTTTGGGGGGTTCAGAAGATCACCGAGAGGGTGGGGTACCTTCTTGGTCTGTCAGCCACCACAGGAGCGGTTGAGAACTGGATTTGGGATAGGGTTGCTGGGAGGTTTGTACTCGACAGCGAGCTCTTCGAGAGGTTGAGGAAGGAAAATCCTTACGCGACCAAGGAGCTGCTCGAAAGGTTGCTCGAAGCCAATAGGAGGGGTTACTGGAAGGCGAGGGATGACGTATTGGAGGAGATAGAGGAGAGATATCTGGAGCTGGACGGAATGCTTGAGGATGAAATAGCTTGACACAGCACAAACTCTCAGATTCTGCCTTTAACGAATTGCCATAGGACCATCATCAGCTCCAAGGCCCTCCTCCACACTGTAAGCTTTCTTAAAGCCTTCAATTTTGGACCTCGGTGGTCACCGTCCTAGGTGCGGAAGAGGGGCTCCTTCGTGGGGAGGTTACAACATGTTCATGCGGATGTTCCGTAGAGACTCAAGAGCCTGAGGTCCACGTCGGACCTGCATCATCGCCTGGTCAGCACTCAAGACCTCTGACGGCTGGGTTCTTTCATCCGGCTCTTGAAGATCTCTCTGATCCTCTCCAGGGTGTCCGCCTCATCCGGGGACTTGTCATTCCTTATCCTGACTATTCTGGCGAACCTGAGGGCGAAGCCGCTCCTGTACTTCGGACTCCTCTGAATCTCGTTGAAGGCCACCTCGACCACGATCTCCGGCCTGACCCTGATGATCCCGTCGGCCCTCTCCACGGCTATCGACTTCAGCTTCTCGGTCATCCACTCGAACTCCTCGTCGCTCAGACCCTTGAACGTCTTTCCGACGACCTCAAATCCGTCATCTGCTCTGGCTGCAAGGTAATAGTCGCTGAACCACCTGTGTCTTCTCCCGTAACCCCTCTCCGCCGCCACCACAACGAGATCCAGCGTGTCCGTGTGCTTGAACTTCAACCAGTGCCTCCCCCTGGTGCCGGGGAGATAGGGGGATCTAAGGTCCTTGAGAATCACCCCCTCGTGTCCTTCCCTCACAGCTCGGCTGAAGAAATCCCTTGCCTCCTCAGAGCTCTCCGTCACGATGCAGGGGATCGACCTCACGCAGTCATCATCGAGCATCTCAATCAGGTCTTCCAGAACCCTCCTTCTCTCAACGTAAGCCCTATCCACAAGGATCTTCTCACCCACGAGAAGGACGTCGAACAGGTAGAGCCTCAGGGGTATCTCCTCCATAAGGCCGTCATCCGGACGGGACCTCCTGAACCTCCTCATGAGGACTTGGAAGGGCAGGGGGGCTCTCCCTCTCCGCTATGAGCTCCCCCTCCAACACCGCCCTGCTGAACCTAAGCCCTGCGATCTCAGGCACCATCCTCGTAACGTCGGACATCCTTCTGCTGAACACCCTAACCCTCTCCCCGTTTGAATGGACCTGAACCCTCACACCATCCAGCTTGTACTCGAGGGCGCACCTCCCGAGCTCCCTCAGCGCCTCGTCCAGGCCACGAGCCGTCTGAGCCAGCATGGGTCTGACGAGCCTGAAGGGCACTAGCTTGACCCCAAGGATCTCCTCTCTGCTCATCTTCAGGATGGAGTAAGGCTCTCCAACGAGCATCGTGGCTCTGATCACGGCCTCCTTGGGGAGCCCTCTGGCCTCCGCCACAGCCTCCAGCAGGAGGCCCTCGTTCAGGCCTAGCCTCGTCTCCCCCACCAGGGCGTTTGTGAGGAGCCACACCTCATCCGAACCCAGCGAGGATAACAGCGATCTGAGGATCTCCTTCTTTCTTCTCCTGGATCCTCGACCGCTGATCTCAGAAATCCTCTCGAGCTGCCTGTACACCTCATTAACCGTCTGTTCCTCCTTGAACAGGGATGTCTGCCTCTTGGCCGATCTCATGAGGCGGCTCACGGCCTCGCCCAGGTCCACGCCCTCTGCCCTTCCCTTCCCGGAGAGCTCTTCAGCGACCTTGAGGATAGTGGACCAGGAGACGTCAAGCCTCCTCCCATCCTTGAAGACCTTGCCCGTCAGGATGAGGGCAGCCTTCTCGGCCTCTTCCGAGTCAAGCTCCCTCATCAACGAGGCCAGGAGGAGGATCTTCTCCCTCCTGGATCTGGTGGACGCGATCTTTCTGGCAAGCCTCGAGAGCTCAGAGAACATCATTCAGTCTATGACCCGGTGACACGATAAAAATGCTCCAGGCCCATCGATCAGATTAATATCTTTGACACGGGCGTACTCGGGGCACCGGTCATGGAGAGGGTCATACCGAGTCTCGACGAGATCACCCCGGAGAAGTTCAAGGAGACCTTCAAAAGAATTTTGGAGGTCAAGAGGAGGGCTGGGATAACTCCTCTCCTGGACAACCCGTCAGACCTGCTGGACAGGGCCAAGCTCTACGGGATGCAGTACAGGAACGGATCCTGGAACTGGGCCTCCAACATATGGAGCAGGTCCGCAGCAAACACCGTGGTGATAGAGGAGGACGACCAGCTTCGGAGGGAGCACAAGCTCCTCCTCATGAGGGTTCTGGAGCACATACTCGCTCAGGGACCTCTGATAAAGGTCGATGGATATGTGGGTAAGCCGGGCACGAGGGCTCAGATGCACGCAGCGGTCTATGTGGATCCTCAGTTTCCGGACATAGCCTACAGATGGAGCCAGCTCGTCTTCCCAGCCCCGCCGGAGGAGAATCCCGAGGTGGAGGTGTTCGTCATACCCCACTACCTGGGCAACCCGAGGATCCCCGGCACGGACAGGCTTCTCATGGTGATGAGGTTCCCCCACCACAACCTCACTGTGGTGACGATGTCCTCCTACCAGGGAGAGGTAAAGAAGGCTGTCCTAACTCACTGGATCTACCACGTCTACAGGAAGGGAGGAACAGGGGAGCACGCCTCACTGAGAGAGTTCACGGTCAGAAGGGTCGATGGAGCCTGGCGCAGGATCGTGATGTGCGTGTGGGGCCTCACGGGCACGGGTAAGTCCACCCACGGCCTCTACGTCTGGACCCCAAGGAACTCGAGGATCTACGTGGAGAAGTTCGGCGTGAATCCTCTGGACCACGTGAGGGATCAGGTGATAAGGAACGATGACATAGTGGCGATATTCGAGGACAGGGTCGTGGGATCTGAGAGGGGGTCATGGACAAAGACCGAGGATCTATCCCCAGATCAGGAGGTCATGTGGAGGGCGGCCATGAGTCCCAGAGCTCTTCACGAGAACACCGAGTTCGACGAGGACGGAATGCCGAGCTTCAGGGGGGGGCTCTTCCAGTATTTCGGAGCTCCTAACAGGAACTCGAGGAGCGTCCTCTACCTGGACGACACAGGCTACTTCGACGGGGATGTGGAGTCGAGCGGTCCCCTGACCACAGCGGTCTTCCTCTCCCCAGGTTACTTCACCGACTACGCTTGGGTGAGGATAGACGACGTGGCCCTCGCAGCCAAGTTCCTGGCCGACGGTAGAACGATAGGTCATCCCGCTCAGGCCAAGGAGGTTGTGGGGAGGATGAGGTTTGTCGCTAGGTACGCGAAGCCCTTCACGATCGGCGTCAGGAGCACGGATCACGTGGTGAGGTTCTACGAGTACTTGAGGAGGAGAAGGGAGCAGGGCAACCCTGTGGAGGTGTACGCCTGCAACACAACGGGGCGCATAGTGGCCGAGTACAGGTGGGTCAGGAAGAAGGTGGGGGACAGGGAGATGGAGGCGCCCGAGCCGATCTTGGTGGAGGTCAACGGGATACTCAGGGCGAGGGGAGGAACGAGGCCCTCTATAGAGGAGACAGAGCTTTTCCTGCTGCAGGCCAGCAGAGGAGCGGTGAAGTTCAAGCCCCATCCCGTCTGGAGGGAGAAGGTCATGGTCCCAGATGAGGTCCCGGGCATCAGCAAGGAGAGGCTTAGGGAGCTCGATCCCACAAGCTACATGGACATGGACGAGTTCAGAAGGCTTCTGAAGGCCCAGATCGAGGAGAGCAAATACTACCTGGACAGAGACTGTCCAGGTCTTCCCAGTGAGATATACACAGCCATGGACTTCGACTGACCGTTCTGGTTCTCCACCGCATTTGACCTTCAATACATCCGTGGCGAAGGACCTCCCCCCTCAGGTCTCATCGGAGGGCTTTCAGGGAGAGGGCCCCATGCTCACCCTCCTAAGCTCGCCCTTTCGGGCTTATCCTCACCTCCTCACATCTTGAGCGGAGCTCATCCTCGCTGCATCTGCTCCGACTGCGAGATCAGTCCACTCCATCGACCAGATAGCGCACGAAGTCCGGGGACTGACCCTCCCGATCCCACTGGGAGGATCGCTGGGAAGGCGTTCGGCGAGTTCAACGAGAGGACCTCATCCTCGTGGGGGTCCTCCTGGGGGATTATGCTGCGTGCCGAGGCCCAAGACACCCCGCAGGAGAGGTATGTGAAGGTGCTGCTTGACCTAATGATCAGATAGCTTAGCTATTCGAACTCTATTGTTGCTGGGGGCTTGTTTGTGACGTCGTAGAGAACCCTGTTGACACCCTCAACCTCGTTGACTATCCTGGAGGAGATCTTCTCCATGAGGCTCCACGGGAGCTTGGCAAAGCTTGCGGTCATGGCGTCAGCACTCTTCACAATCCTCAGGGCGATCATGTACTCATATGTCCTCCTATCTCCCTGCACACCGACGCTCCTCAACGACAGAAGAACGGGAAAGGCCTGCCAGACCTTTCTGTAGTATCCCGATCTCCTCATCTCCTCCTCAACTATCTTATCAGCCTTCCTGAGCATTCTGAGCTTGTCCTCCGTCACCTCGCCCACTATCCTTATCGCCAGCCCCGGACCTGGGAAGGGGTGCCTCTCCACGAGCTTCCTTGGAAGGCCAAGCATCCTGGCGAGCTCCCTCACCTCGTCCTTGTAGAGGCCTGAGAGGGGTTCTATGAGCTCCCTCCCGGTGTCAGGCATCACCACGTTGTGGTGGCTCTTTATCCTGTGGGCAGCTCTACTGCTTGCGGCGCTCTCTATTCTGTCGGGGTAGATGGTCCCCTGACCTATGAACTCAAACCCCCTAGACTCCCTGCTGAAGATCTCAGCGAACTTCTCGGCTATGATCCTCCTCTTCTCCTCCGGATCCACAACCCCTCTGAGCGCCTTCAGGAACTCGTAGGATGCGTCTATGTACCTCACCCTGAAGCCCATCCTCTTCAGAATGTTCAGAACCTCCTTAGGCTCGTCCTCCCTCAGAAGCCCCGTGTTCACAAAGAGGACCTCCAGTCCGTCCCCGACAGCCCTCTTCATCAGCAGGGCGGCGGTCATTGAGTCCACTCCACCGCTCACGGCCACGAGAACCTTTCCCCTTCCAACCCTCCTCCTCACCTCCTCGATCTTCTCCTCCGCGTATCCCATCATGTTCCAGTCCCTCCTGGCCCTGCAGATCGTCAGGAAGTTGTCCAGGACCTTCCTCCCCCTCGGGGTGTGCTTCACCTCCGGGTGGAACTGCACCCCATAAAATCCATTGGGCAACCTGAAGGCGGCGATCCTAGTGTTCCTGGTGTACGCCAGGACCTTGGATCCCCCAGGAGGCTCCACGACCTGATCCCTGTGGCTCATCCAAACCTTCTCCCTCCTCCTCAGCCCCTTGAAGATCTGGTCCCTCGCCCTGAGGTACAGGGTGGCCACGCCGAACTCCCCCGCCCCCCTCTCCACCCTCCCCCCGTAGAGCTGAGCCAGGAGCTGATGTCCGTAGCAGATCCCCAGAACCGGAACCCCTCTGTCGGACAGCTCGTCGAGATAGCTTCTGTCGATTGTTGGAGCATCCTCCTCGTAGACGCTTCTCGGTCCTCCTGAGAGGATAACCCCATCTACGTCTTCCCTCGGCTTGAAATCCCTCCAGGGAATTATCTCTCCTCTAACCCCCAGCTCCCGCACCCTCCTGTTTATTAGGTGGGTGTACTGGGACCCGAGATCCACGACGCAGAGCATTGAGGTATCGCCTTCCTCACAAAAATAACTTTTCTGCAGGACACGGTGGTCGATCGTTCCACTCGCTCCTCCAGACCTCCATCAATCTGCGGACGTCGACAAACCTTGGAGATTCATGAGAGCATCTACCCAGGCTCGAGTTGCGATCTAAGGAGATGTGGGGTGAGAAATTGGAAGAACGAGAGAAGAGCGAACACCACACCGGATGACCTTCCATCACCATCCTGGGACGCTCTGTCCCAGGCTTAGAACAGGACGTGGGGCTTCGTTAACCTGTTGTCGGTGAGATAGAAGCACAGAAGTAATCGGTTCTCCTTCCCCACAGCTGATACTCGAAGTGCCCTCATCACTTCGCTCTGGAGAGCATAAAGTCCTCGCTTTCCTTTTTATGAAGCTTTTCGAGAGGTTGTTTATTTCCATCCTTCCAGTAGGCGGCCCTATGATTTTCAATCCTTTCAACTGTTCTCAAGCCTCCCTTCGGCCTCCTTACCTCCACGACCTCATCTCACTCCGAGAGGATTTCGGCGATTCTCGTCCCTTGAGGGTGGACAGAAAGTTGTTTAATCAAGTCATGATTTAGATGCATGAGTTAGTACCTGAGCAAGGATTTAATCCCTCGTCGTGCTGGCGTCCACGTTAAGGGGCGGAAGTTCGCTATGAATCCGGGTGTGGGATATGGGAGGGGACGTCCTTCTGCATGGAGACGTTTATGCCTGCCTTGATCATCTGGAGGATGATTCGATCGCCGTGGCTGTGACCTCCCCGCCCTACTGGAGACAGAGGAATTACAGATTTGAGGGACAGATCGGACAGGAGAAGACGCCTGAGGAGTACATCGGTCGGTTGGTGAAGGTATACAGCAAGCTTCGCCGGAAGCTCAGAAGGGATGGCGTCTTCTTCCTCAACATCGGAGATAAATACCTGAATCGATATGGTAAGTCTCATCTCCTGCAGATCCCGTACAGAGTGGCACATCACATGGTGAGGGATGGTTGGCGCCTAGAAGATATAATTATATGGTATAAACCGAACCACATGCCCTCCCCGGTCAGGGACAGGTTCACGAACACGTACGAGCCCGTGCTGGTTCTGACGAGGGGCGAGAGTAACATATACAAGAATGGATATCCGAGGGTGGTGGAGATACCTCTGCAGCGGACCCCGTGGAGACACACAGCGGTGTACCCCGAAGGTCTGGTGGTGGAGATGCTGAAACGTGTGAAGTTGGAGGACGGAGATATAGTACTGGATCCCTTCGCAGGAACTGGGACCACTGCTGTGGCTGTGAACAGGGTGAGGAACAGCCCTTACGCCAAGGAGATCTACACGATAATGATCGAGAAGGGGGATGAGTTCGTGGACGTGATCAGGGAGAGGGCTAAAGTAAGGGCGGTCGTTCGGGTCGAGGACGTCGATTACGAATGGCAGCCCGTTGAGGAGGAGAACCTTCCGGAATGCTTGAGGCCTACCCCGATGCTGAGGGACAGGTACGGAGAGACGTATATCGCTCGAGATCAGGAGGAGTTTCTATCCGCGTTGAAGGGGATCGCACTCAGAGAGTTCAAGGAGTTTCACAGGGAGGACGCGCTCTACTTCCTCGGGGTGAGGAGATGGGGTCTGGACTCATTATATTACGTTCACGTCATATATAGATATGGATATGTTCTGAGGAACATGTTGGTGATATCCGATGGGAACAGCTGGTATCCTGTCTTCATGTTCGCACGGGATAGCACGAGGGTGGCGTACAGGTTCCACCTCGATAGGGTTAGGGTGAAGCCTAGGACGATGGAGAGGAGGGAATGGATGGAGGAGGAGTTCATCGGCATGAGGGTGAGGGACACCTCAGGGAGGACATCTATTGAGGGTCGTGTGGTGAAGATCCTGGAGAAATATGCTGATGGTTTTCCAAAGCTGGTGGTGGTTCAATGGGGCAAAAAGGCGTCTGTGGAACTTGCCATTCATCCCGAGAAGGATGAGCTCCTGATGGAGGGCGTGAAGTTCCTTTGTCCGAGGTGTTATTCCGAGTTGAAGGAGCCCTACGATCCGATAGGAGAAAACTCATGCCCTTCCTGCGGGCAGAGGTTGTGGACGAGCTTGGAGACGGTCCCCGTGGTGCAGGAACCTCGAGAGATATCCGAGGTTGTGAGGAAACTGGAGGATAACAAACACCACATGGGTCAGATTTTTAATATTAAGGAATTTGAAATAAAGAAAATT
This sequence comes from Thermoproteota archaeon, assembly GCA_027491735.1. Taxonomy (GTDB): domain Archaea; phylum Korarchaeota; class Korarchaeia; order Korarchaeales; family Korarchaeaceae; genus Methanodesulfokora. The sequence goes on from JAOZGP010000023.1 coordinate 52,799, forward strand.
TCATCATCAAGTAAGTTTTCCTCCTTGGAAAGGATCAACTGGGGGGCATCTCCCGGAGCGAGGAAGCTCATGCTCGGCGAATACTTCACAAAGATGCGCCTTTACAGAGTGAATCAACCTCTCGTCGCACAATATTTGATCTTACTGAGGAGGTCCAGGAACATGAGCATTCAGGACGTGGTAAGGAGGCTTCCGAGGAGGTATCGTCACACAGTTGGTCATTGGTTCAGAAAGGACTTCGGCGGATCTATCCCAATACCCGAGGATATTGAAGTGATAGAGGAGATCCTCGGTGCTCGGGGCGGCCTGCTCAGGATTCTGAGGAGGACGGCCTTAAAACTTCAAACGGTCAGAGCATCGATCAAAGGTAAGAATCCGGGGGATTACATCAGGGGCAGAAGCGATGAGGAGCTGGTGAGGTTCCTCAGACTGTTGTATGCTCCATCACAGGGGAGCGCGTCGCGGTCGATGAGGTGAGGGGATCGCGTGTGGAGGGAGGAGTGTGTAAACAGGGAAGCAGATGTAGGGCTGGGCATCAGGTGGGCAGCAGCACAGTACGGCCTGAACTTCATTCACGTGAGGTGGGAAAGCTTCGACTTCGTAATACCAAAGTATAGATATGGTGAAGAACCCGTAAGGAGGTTCCTGGAAACTCTTAGATCGAGTGAGTTCAAGGATCAGCTGAGCAGACTGCCGGGATACAGGATCCCCGAGAACCTCGGAAGACGCATACTTTAGGATTCCTCGCTGCCTGTGCTGTGGAGTGGCGTTCTCATCGGAAGGCAGGGTATTCGAGGAAGGGCCTCTCAGAGGAAGTGAGAACAAGCGCACGCTGAGCAAGGCTTCATTCGATGTGCTCCCCAATCTTCAGCACGCGAGCTGAAGGTGGATAGCGTCTCTCTAGGTCCGTGACCAGCTAAGAACCTTTTTCTTGGACTGGGCAGAGCATGTTGTCGTGCGAGAGACATCAAACGCATATCTCATTGCTTCGATGACTTCCGCTGCTGGAGGGAAATGTTTTGTGGGGACAGCGACCTCAGCTGGCCTCAGCACTGACCTCTAATCCGGGGATCCTGACCCTACTGTAGACGTGATCGAGCGCCTTCAGGGATGCTGATATCCAGATCAGGTAGATGAGACCCGTGAGGAGGTAGACCTGAAGAGGCTTGAACGTCTGAGCTGCTATGCTCTTCGACACGGTGGTGAGCTCCCTCAGTCCTATCACTATGAGGGCCGAGGTGCTCAGCCCAAGGGAGACGTACTCGTTTGTCCACGAGGGTATCACTACCCTGAAGGCCTGAGGCAATACCACATGCCTCAAGGTCTGCCAGAAGGTCATCCCGAGGGATTTGGCGGCGAGAAGCTGGTCCTTGAACACCGCCTCGATGGCTCCCTTGAAGTAACCCTTCTGATAGGCCCCGCTGTTCAGCATGAGAGTCACCGTCCCGGCCGTGAAGGCATCCCATCTCACACCAGTCACCGTCGGCACAGAGAAGTAGAACAGGAGAAGCTGAACTATAAGGGGGCTTCCTCGGAAGAACTCCACGTAAGCTCCTATCAAAGCCCTGAGAGCTCTACCACCGTAGACATCGCCCAGAGCGGAGAGCACGCCGAGGACGAGGCCCCCGCCTAGCCCGAGGAAGGTCATGACAAGAGTCATCTCAAAGCCCTGAACTATCAGGTAGGAGTAGTCGAGCAGGAACAACTAGATCCCTCCCAGAAGCCTTGTCAGGAACCTCCTCGCTCTGGGAGTCTTTGGACTTCTGAGAAGCTGGTCTGGAGGGCCACTTTCCAGGATTTTGCCACCGTCCATAAAAGATATCTCGTCAGCCACCTCCTTGGCGAAGGCTATCTCGTGGGTGACGACCAGCATTGTGATCCCTCTCTTGGCGAGATCCCTCATGACGTCTATGACCTCCCACGTGAGCTCTATGTCCAGGGAGGCGGTCGGCTCGTCAAAGAGTATCACGTCCGGATCCATGGCCAGAGCCCTGGCTATTCCCACCCTCTGCTGCTGACCTCCTGAGAGCTGAGCTGGATAGTAGTTGGCCCACTCCTCCATCCTCACAGCCTTCAGGGCCTCCATAGCCCTCTCGGTCGCCTCGTCATTGTTCACCTTCAGGACACATTTGAGACCGATCTTGACATTGTCCAAAGCCGTTAAGTGTCTAAAAAGACTTGGTTCCTGGAAGACAAAACCTATCTTAGCTCTGATGATGTTGAGATCAAGTCCTGAGGTGTAGACGTCCCTACCCTCGAAGAAAATCTTCCCCCCGGTCGGAGGCTCCAGGAGGCCCATAAGCCTTAGGAAGGTGGACTTGCCCGAGCCGCTCGGTCCTATTATGACCTTGGTTTCCCCCTTTTCTATCTCAAAGTCTATCCCTCTGAGAACCTGAAGGTCGCCATAGCTCTTCCTGAGGTCCCTGCACTTGAGCACGCTCAAGATCTCACCTCAGCCCATACTTGGTCTTCAGCTTGGAGCCCCACCTGTCGAGGTAGTTCGCTACGGGGAACGTCATAGCCACGTAGATCAGGGCTGCAAGCAGATATGGGTAGATGAAGGACCTAGTGGCTGCCCTCAATATGTCCGAGTACTTGGCGAGGTCTAGCACCCCCAGCACGAAGGAGTAGGAGGAGTCCTTTATCAGGAGGGCTATCTCGCTCCCCAGACCTGGGAGGGCCACAATGAACGCCTGCGGAACTATTATGTGTCTGAACGCCTGGGCCCTCGTCATGCCGAGGGAGATGGCTGCCATCATCTGATCCCTCCCAACGCTGTTCATGGCACTCCTAAATATCTGAGATTGAAAAGCTCCGCTCCTCAGTCCGAGAGCCACGACAGCGCTGATGAATGGGTCTCTGAAGAGGGGAACTAAGCCTGCAAGTCCGAAGTGCAGGAAGAGCATTATCACAAGTACGGGAACTCCCCTCATGACCTTATCATATCCCTCGAGAACGGTCGACAGCTCGAAGGACCGCGAGAGCTGTCTGATCATGGCGATCGGCATCCCCACAATGAAACCCATGGCGAAGGAGATGAGCGATATGGAGAGAGTTGTGGGAACTCCTTGAAGCAAAAAAATGAGATCTTGAGCGGAGATCAAAGTCTTTCCCTCTCATGACAGCGTTTCCTTCTCTCCCGAGATGGTGACAAGCGGACGGGTGATCACCCACTTGTGACGTTCCACTTGGCCCTTATCTGGTCCACCTTGCCCTCAGCGAAGAGCTCAGCTAGAGCAGCGTCTATCTTCTGCACGAGGATCGGGGAGTCCTTGTTCGCTATGAAAGCCACAGGCCAGTAGGACCTGGCGTATATCACGGTCAGAGGGATCTTCTCCGTGGAGATCCACCAGGTGGTTATGGGGGTCTCGGCGTACACGGCATCTATCACACCCTTCTCCAGATCCTTGAGGGCCATTCCAAAGTCCTTGTACGACTTCACCTGGCTCGACTCGAGCGCTCCCTTCTTGACCAAGTTCAACAGTTCAGCTTCCTCGGTGGTCCCGCTTCCCGTCCCAACCACCATACCGTACTTGGCCACGTCCGATAGAGAGCTCAGCTTTGTTATCCCGAGCTGTTCCGCCTTAGCCTTCGTGGTGATCAGCTGAACCTGGGTCACGGTGTGCGGCATGGTGTAGAGTATGACTTTCATCCTCTCGGGGGTCACGGAGAACCCGCTCACGCCGAGGTCGACCTCCCCGTTCTTGACTGCTGATATTATGGCGTCGAAGTCCATTTGCTTCCACTTGACTTCGATCCCCAGCTTCTGAGCAACAGCATTCATGAGGTCGACCTCGTATCCGACTACCTCGTTGGTCTTAGGGTCTATGAACTCGAAAGGCGGCCAGTCGGGTGACGTGGCCACCACGATGTACCCCCTCTTCTGGACTGATTCCCAAGTCTGGCCTACAGCCTGAGTCTTTGGATTTGCGGCCGGATATATCAGGTATCCAACAGCGAAAGCGATGATAGCCACAATTACAAGACCTACAACAGACGATTTGGAGGTCAAACGATCACCTGCCGAGAGGGCTCGGGGGGAGTATTTATAATTTATGTAATATATGGATCGGATCGAGTCGCTGAAGTTACAAATGCAACTTAATGTCCACTGGGCCTGAGACTTCTCCTGGTAGTCAGTATGAGGTCCTCCAGCAACTTGTAGGCTGTAGAGGCATCACTCCTGTCGAATATGAGCACCGTGTCCTTGTAGCAAGAGATGACCTGCGTGACGTTTATTCCATTAGACGAGAGGGTGTAGAGCACCAGCTCGAGAACTCCAGGGGTGACTACTATGTCCTCCGGGCTCACCATGACTAAGGCCGTCTGATCGCTCAGCGTACTCACGATGAGCCTCTTGGGAAAGATAGACAGGATCCTGGGAAGCAGTTCGCTCGCCACCACTATGGAGAAGGTGTCCAATCCTTGGGTCATCTGAAAGAACCTGGCTCTCTCCATCAGACCGATGAGGTCGTCGATCCTCTGCTCCACAGCTGATCTCCTAACTGTGATCACTCCCAGATCTGTTTGAAGCTCTAGGACGCTCTCGGCTATGACTCTCCTGATCCTCTCCTCGATCTTACCTTTTCTCCTGATATCCGAGCTGAACCTTATCAGAGCCATCTTTATGGCTCCTACTGAGGCTCTAATCCCCATGTTGTTCAGATCCTCCTGTATGAGCCTGGACAGGGCACTGTAGTTTATAACCCCATGCGCCAAGCAGTCCCTGATGGCGGGCCTGGTGAGCACGACTTCTCGGACGTGTTTCGAGACGCTCATTGCAATCCAAACAGAACAATGTAGTGTTGAATATAAACATCGGTCATTAGGCGGCTACAGCGATCAATCAACCACAGCCAGCAGAGGGGGAAGAACTCGAGGATCTCGGCGGTCTGATATGGAACATCTCATTCTGAACTCCTCAAACGGTGCTTCCTGTTCCTGACCTTCCGACAGCAGGCCAGTGAGCCGGAGCTATATTCATCTATCCCCTATAACTATATACAATGTGTACGAAAATTCATCTAGGTATTCTATATAAGATAACTATAAATAAATCGCATCTCTAGAACTTCTCGGGGATCACCATGAAGAAGGCTGTGGTTCTCGAGCTCATGTGGACCGGTGTTCTCTCGCTTTGTCCCCGTTGTCAACCCCGTCCTCTCCCTAGTGTGAGGCATGAGACGATCCCGTCACCGTGAGCAAGCACCTCTGAGGACCCCGAATCCGGGCAGTGCCGATCGCTCAACCCGAGGTTTCTCGTGGATCCCAGACCTTGTCTCGGATCTTCAACGGCGGAGCGATGACGTTCCATTCAAAAAGGTCTGGAGTCACTGTTCCCGATGTACGACAGGAGCTCCGCTATCAGGACAGCATTTCCTGCAGCCCCTCTCACGAGGTTGTGCCCCAGAGCCACATATCTGTACCAGCGGCCGTGCCACCCGAGTCTCGATATCCTTCCGACGGACACGGACATCCCCCCTCCCTCCGTCCTATCGAGCAGTGGCTGGGGTCTGTCCACCTTCCTTCTGACCACGATCGGATTAGCAGGAGCCGTCGGCAGGGAGAGGTCTTGGGGAGGGCCTTTAAATCTCGAGAAGCACTCTGCGAGCTCTTCCTCGCTGAGCTCCTCGCTGAGCTCCACCAGAACTGACTCCAGATGACCGTGCCTCGTTGGAACTCTCGTAGTCGTAGCGGCTATCGAGATGTCCGCCTCCCTAACTCCCGAATTTGTCAAGGTTCCTAGGATCTTACGAGGCTCCTTGGAGAGCTTGTCCTCCTCTCTGGGTATATGGGGAATCACGTTGTCCGTTATGGCGAGGCTCGGAACCCCAGCGAAGCCAGCCCCGCTGACAGCCTGAAGCGTGGTCACGAAGGCCCTCCTGAGCCCGTGCTCCATGAGAGGCTTGAGGGTCATCGTCAAGATTGCTGTGGAGCAGTTCGGGTTCTTCACGATTCTTCCCCTCCACCTCCTCTGAATCTTAATGAGAGCTAGATGCTCGGGGTTGACCTCGGGTACTATCAGGGGTATGTCCGGATCGAGTCTAAGGTTGCTTGAATTGGAGATCACGGTAAATCCCTCCTCGGCGAACTTGGGCTCGATATGAGAGGCTATATCACTTGGAAGGGCTGAGAATATGATATCCACTCCTGAGAACTCATTTGGGTCTAGATTCAGAAGCCTGAGCTCAGCCACATCTTCTGGGAGGCATCTCTCGACGATCCAACTGACCACCTCACCGTAGCTTCTTCCCGATTTCTGGTGAGATGCCGAGAGAGCTACTAAGTCGAACCAAGGATGCCGTGAGAGAAGAGAGACGAAAACTTGACCTACAAGACCTGTCGCACCCAGGAGTCCTACTTTAAGCCGGTCCATCGACCACCACCTCATCATGTATTCTCCTCACAAGCTCGACAGCCCTATCTGAGTCAACAAGAAGCGTAAGGCTCACTCTTTCACCTCCTCTCGAGATGAGGTAGACGTTCATGTGTTTCAAAAGCCTTAGAACTTTTTGGAAGTTGTGAGGGCTCCTGAGCCCGCATCCCACAACAACTACGGCGGAGAGATCCTCCTTGACCTTCACGGAGCTGACCACCTTCTTGGACTTCAGTCTTCTCTCGACGAGGTTCGAGAACCTTTTGGAGCAATCCTTTCTGACAACCACATCTATGACCGTTTCGGAGACTGGTTGTGATATGGCACATATGTTGACTCCGGAGTCCCTGGCAAGGGACGCTATCTCAGCGGCAGTCCCTATCCTCCCGACCATCGTAGTCCCCCTGACCTCCACGAGTGCCAGGTCGCTAACCGCCAAGACGGCCTTCACCTTGTCCTGACAATCGCAGGTCCCCTTAACTAGAGTTGAGCTGCCCTTCGGATTATGAAAACTGATTATCCTGGCTGGGACACCGCTCCTGATCAGAGGCTCAAACGTGCTCGGATGAAACCTTTTAGCTCCCAGATAGGAGAGCTCCATAGCCTCCTCCAGAGAAAGTCTATTTATCGTCCTGGCATTCGGTACGATCTCGGGATTTGCAGTGAGAACACCCTCTACGTCCGTGTAGAACCTGACTTCTGAGGCGTTGAGGGCTGATGCTATGAGTGTGGCCGAGAGATCGCTTCCTCCACGCCCTAACGTGGTTATGTCCCCTTCGGGAGTCATTCCCAGGAACCCTGTGATCACAGGCACCACCCCTTCCAACAGCAGAGGTCTTATCTTCCTCCTGATCCTTGGGTACGTCCTCCTCGTGATGGGTCTGGCCTCTCCGAAGTCCCTGGTGGTGATCACTCCAGCGTCCCCGCCAGTCATCCAGGTGGATCTCACTCCCCTGGACGTTAAAACATGGCTCATCAGAAGGGCCGATAGTCTCTCCCCAAATGAGAGAACGTAGTCCCTCACCCGTGGAGTAGCTTCCTTCAGCATCCTCACAGCCCAGACCGTTCTCGAGAGCTCGTTTAATAGATCAGATATTTCCCTCATAGCTTCCTTTGGAAGGTTTAGATCTGAGGCGACCTCCCTGTGAAGGTCGAACACTTGCCGGAGATGGCCTTCTGTCCCCTCCATAACCGATCTGAGCTTGTCAGTGATCCCCTTCATCGCTGAAATCACGACGATGGGAGCACATTCTTGCTCCATCAGGTCCAGAACTATGTCAGCGGCCCCTAGAAAGCTGTACCCTCCCTCGAGGATTGACCCTCCGAACTTGACGACCAGAGCTCTCAACGGAGACCACCGCCCAAGGGTCACAGGATGAGATGAGAGGATGCCCCTGGGCGGTGATCCTCATCCGTTTAAAAACAATGCCCGATCCTGCTCGGCAATATAACGATACATCAGTAGTTGTGGGTGCCCAGGACCACTTTTACCCCTATCTTCTCCTCTATCAGCCTGGCCCACTCCTCTGGCCTCATGTAGGGGCATCCGGGCTTGGGATCTACCATGCAGTTGCTCAGGTAGATCTCCTCTGGTTTGACTCCAGAGAGCTTCATGGTCATCTTTATGGTGGATATCAAGGTGCTTCCGGGACATTCACACCTCACGAACCCGATAACCTGTACCGGCTCGTCGAAATTGCCCTCTCCGAGAGCCGCGGCCTTGAGGCACCTCCACTCCCCAGGACATCCGTACGTCTCATCCATATAGCGCCCACATCCCACTATAAACACCTTCTTCATGACACCACCCTGGAGTGGTCCCACCGAACCTTAAACGCATTTCGCTCATCACTAAAAAATCCATCAAGAGCTCAGCAAGTTCTCTCTCCAACCCTCCTTTGATTTTTCATGAGAAGATCCTAGCTCACAGGAGATCTAGCTTGAGGTTGAGGCTTTAGTCTCTGGGGTGACGGGAAATCGCATCCTGAAATCGATCCTGATGGAAAGCAGGGACTCCAGAAGTTCCTTCTCCGACTTAAAATCCCCCTCCTCCTCACACAAAACGAGGATCGGTTTGGAGAACCTGAGCTTCAGAGATCTCACCTCCTTAGCACTGCTGGCCTTCCCCACCTTTATCACATCCTCCCTTCGAGAGATCCAGTCATCTAGACCCACTAGCACGATGTAATCAGGTGGGATCTGAGAACTTCTGCTCACGAGGTTCACGAGCTCCTCAACATTGAATACCTCACACCTCTGAGTTATCTGAGCGTGTCTCCTTCCTAGAAGGCAGAGGATCCCCGCTCCCTCGAGGTTATGGGACGGCTCTCTTGACACTCTATTCACGACAGCACTCCTGTATCCTCTGCTGGAGAGCTTTCTCATGATCGGCTGAAGAAGCTCCTTTCCTCTGCTCCCCACCAAGCAGACGACCTTCATAAGATCTTCAACTCCTGGAAAGAATAAAAAAGGTGGAGTGTCAAGTTACCCCATGATCGTCGTGGTTGGATCGACAAACCCCGTGAAAGTGGAGGCCACGGAGAATGCCTTCTCCAGAGCGTTCAATGAGGATGTTGAGGTTAGAAGTGTGAAGGTCGATAGTGGAGTGAGAAGCCAGCCTGTAGACGAGGAGGTCATGATTGGAGCGATGAACAGGGCTAAAATGGCGATGAAGCTTGTTGAAGCAGACTTCTCAGTGGGCATAGAGGGAGGTCTCTTCAGGTTGTTTGGAAGGTATTTCTGCGCCGGCTTCGTGGTGGTGATGGATAGGTCTGGCAGGGTGGGAACCGGGACCAGTGGATGGTTTGAGTGCCCAGAGCCTTTCATCCCCAAGATGCTCGCTGGAGAGGAGCTGGGAGAGATAATGGCTGAGATCTCAGGAGATCATGAGATAAAGAGGAAGATCGGGGCGATAGGATTCTTCACAAGAGGAGCTGTCTCCAGAAGCAGGCTCTATGAGCACGGAGTGCTCATGGCCTTAGCCAAGTTCATAGCGGGAGATAGATGGCCGCAGGTGATAAGGGATTAGATCCTCGTGCAGCTCCCGATCTCCGATAGATCATAGAGGCTATCGACGAACGAGTGACGGATCTGAGAGTTATCTACCTCTGCTGGTTCTTGTAAAGCTCTGTTCTCTCCGAACATCGCAGACCCGACGTGAAATGAGACTCCTGGGACCAGAGCTTCATCATCCTCGATAGCGATCCAACCCGGGAGGCCCATGTCAGTGCATCAGTCAAGTGTGCCGTTCAACACTCCAGTTCTGAGGTTGGACTTCTTCTCAAGAAGCTTCAACTGCTGAGAAATGCCTTCTCACTCATCAGATTCCATCCAGCTCGATGGCTCAGGGGTATAATTGATATTAAGTATAAGTCCTTAGCTGGATCTCTTATTAACCTCGCTAAGCAGGTGACCGTGTTTCTCCAGCTTTTCCGAGATCTCCTTGTTTAGTAAGCTGGCTACCACAGCCCTGAACTTCTCATTCTTTCGAGCTCCTTCACCAGAAACCTTGACAGGAGCATGATTGCGGTTTCCCTCAAGAGCTTCTTTTCTAGGGACAATTAAGGAGGATCTACGTGCCTCATTCTCCTCCAAGCTGCATGGGGAGGAGCTGCGGCCTTCGACGGGTAGACCTCCAGGCTCATCTCCACGTTCACGGGGAAGGGTATCGGACTCGCCATCCCCCAGATTATGGCCTCGTTGTCGTCCAGGCTCGGGAGGAAGCTTCTCATCGACTCGTCGCACTCAGTGTACCTCATTATAGCCTCCTGGTCGTTACCGTTCCTCAGTCTGAAGGAGGCTATGGTGTTGCACTGGCTTATGACGCTCTTGCTCAGATAGGCAGGCCTCTGACTCACCACAACGAATCCCAGATTGTATCCACCGCTCTGGCTTATGGCCTCCACGAAGGCCTGAGCAACCCCCGAGGAGTGGGGATCTCCGACTACGGGAGCACCTTTCTCAGGTATGAAATACTGTGCTTCCTCCACGAGCACTATCAGGGCGAAGTTCCCCTCTCTTCTCGACTCCACCGCTCTTCTCAGGAGGTCCCTTATCATGTTTCTGGTGGCCAGGAACTGGTCCTCGTAGTTAGTGTCCAAACTGTAGTCCAATATCACCACATCGCTTGAGGAGAGGGCATCCAAGATGTCCCTCCCCTCCCCTCTCTCCCTCTCGATCCTGTGACCAAACCTCCGGAGTCTAGCCTTGATCTCTCTTATCTTCTGAATCCTGTCCTTAGATCCAAGCTCGTTCAGAAGGGTTGAGACCTCCGACAGAAGGTTATCCCTGTTCACTGGGAAACCCTTGGAGACTATGTCCTCCGCTGCCAAGACCACGATCCTCCACAGGGAGGTTCCAGGAGATATCTTCAACATCCTGGCGACGTCCTCCGGCTTGAGGAATCCAGACACTGGCACAAACCTCCTGTAGTCGTACATTACAGCAGCTTTGTTTTTTGTAAGTCCCTCGTACTCTCCTCTCCTATCCAGAACAAGAAACTTCGGCCTGACGTTCAGTCTCAGGGACTTGAGTATCAGGTTCATGGAGAACGTGCTGTTGTGCACGAAGATTCCATTTGCCAAGAAGTTCTCACAGGAAAAGACTGAGAGGTCATACACGTAGTCGTTGTATTTCACCTTTCTGACCTCAACAACTTCGTCCACGTCGAGTTCTGAGGTCAGTATCCCTATGTACTCCCTTAGAGTAATTCCTTCTCCCTTGATAGGGTCGATGTAGGCATCCTTCACCTGTCTGAGAATCTCCTGCAGAACCCTCTTTCTCTGTACCAACCTGCCAAAGTACGGTTTCAGCTTTCGACATTTGTTCAGGACGACAGTGGGGATGGTTCTCGCGGGAATGTGCCCACTTGCCGCCACGTTCTCGGTGAGGAGAAGTAGAGATGGCTCATGAATGTAGAACCCATCCCAAACGTGGTTGAACGTCGGAACTCCCAAGAGATTCAAGGCCACCGAGACCTCCATCGATCTTCTCCGTGAGGAGGAGTAGAACCTTCTGAATACAGGATGCTCCCCACTCCCGTTGTCCACAATCCAACTGGTCCTATCGAAGAACTCCTTTAGGGCCCTGCTCCTAGGAGATCCGAGTCTTATATCTCCATACTCCACTCTCTCATTCGAAAGTCCCGCCAGAGACAGAAATCCTCCTCTAACAAGCTCCGTCATCTCACTGTCATAGATCTCTATCCCTCCGCTCAACCTGGAGTACGAAACTCCAGCCGCCTCGGCCATGAGCTCGAGCTCGGACAGATCCTCTGAGTATATTGTGATGCACTCGTCTTTGGCGATTCCGTCAGCGACTGCTGCTCCAAGAAGCTCCGCCTTGGCGGGATCCATCTTTCTCTTGGAAGGGATGAGAATCTTCCTGGGAACGAATACCCAGAAGTTCCCTCTCTTCAGCTTCTCGGGTCCTGTAAGCTTTATCCTTCTCCCATCCCATACGTATATCCCATGGCCTTCTGTAAGCTTTATCCTTCTCCCATTCTTCGTGATCACCTCATAGATCTCCTCCGCTGGCTCGTGCCTTATGACTGCTCTTATTGGCATCCACACGGGAGTCATAGATCTGAAGTCCATCGCCACGGTGTAGTAGCAAGATGAATCCAGGGTGACGAGGTCCCTTCCGGAGTCGCCAGCCATGCGTCTATAGAACTCATCTATCCTCAAGATCTCCACAGTTCTCACGTCAGCGTCGAAGATGACCACTAATGTGTCTCCCGAAACACTCTTTCCTGATCTAGTCATCCCGGAAATGAACAGGTGCCCTCTAGCTATCCCGTCCAGGTCCATGCTGAAGAGAACATCAGTTCCCTTTATCCTCCCGACCACAACTCCAAGGCTCTGTCTTCCATATCTGAAGAACTCGTTGACCATCTCCTTATCGGGAAGAAAAACAGGAGAGGAAGTGGAGGGAGGGGCCTCGAGTTTGTACAGCTTGTTTGATCCGGGAATCTTATAGCCGAGAACCTCACACTCAGCGATCAGATATTCCAGATCATTCTGAAAATCCGAGTTTACCCCGAGGCTGCTAGCCATCACAGCGGTCCTTCCGACGTCCATCTCCTCGTTCACGGAGTATATGTTGTGGACTCTCATCATCAGGACCGCTTCTGGATACCACGGATGAACTGTCGCCACGAAAGATCCAATTCCAACTCTGCTCTCCCTTCTGATGACGAAGTTCACCCTGGAGGGTGTTGAGCGAGACATCACCGAGCCAACCACTTCTCCTCGTATCAAATCAGATCCTCCCCGTACTGCGGACCAAAAGCATGCAAGACGAGCTGATCTCCAACCTCCCTCACCAACTCAGAGAGCATCCTGCGGTAGATCATCCTGACGAACTCGGTCTTCATCTTGGAGAGTCTATCAACAGCCACGACAGGAAGGGGTATCCCTACATCAGGCGTGCTCAAGTTGTAGAGGTGAGAGATCAGCTCATTTAGGTGGGGAATTGCATACTCGGGGAGATCCAAGCGAACAGGAGATCTCACACCGAATTTAGCGAATGAGGAATATATCTTGAGCTCCGAGGGGCTTACCCCCGATTCCTTGCACCAGAGGACTAACTGATCCCACATCCAATCGGCCGGGAAAGGAGAGGTGAATTCTCCCCTGTACAACATCCCGGAGGTGAGAGCAGCATCCGGAATTTGTCTTTCGCTAGGAACTCCGGAGGCCCTAGAGATCATCGAGCTTCGAACTCTTTTCACGACGCCCACAACAGGTATATCCTGTTCTCTAGCCTCATCAAGCAGGAGGACAAGCTCTCTTCCAGCATCTGAAAAAGTCTTGATGTAAAGCCTGCTATATCTCCTCGAGTTGGGGGAGAAGTGAGTGGAGCTCATGTTGAGAGGCCCATCTATCAGAACAGCATCGACGGAGGAGAGAAACTTACGAGCGAGTTTGAACTGAAGTAGAAAGCCAACAAGACCAGCTATCTTTCTTCCTTCCTCAGGATCATCACTCCTTGGAAGGAGAGTAGCGGCTATCATTGGTTTATGAAGCTTTCTAGCTCCCTGAAAGGTAGCAGAAACTCCGAACACCAGAGGAATGTACCCCAGGAGGGACTCCGGACCATTAAATCCTGAATCCACGGCAGCGGTGCAGAAGTGCGAACTGTCTACCTCAGCGCACCTCTTGATCTTCAGGAGGTCCTGAAGCCTGGAGATGAGTTCCCTCAAGTCTCTGAGCGACCTCTCAATTCTATCCTTGCCATCCTCGACCACCAGCCTCACGACTTTGTTTACTTGCTCGAAGTCACTAAGGTAGACTTTGTAGGGCTGTTCCTTCTGAAGGTACCTCTCCAGGGTGACTCGCTGCATCACGTCACCAACCCGAGGAAACCTTCCGGAGATTTAAATCCTTTTGTTATTTTTCAACTCCATTGTAAGATAATCTTTTATTCATAAAAATATTTTTCGTGAGGCAGAGGAAAATTGTACAGATAGGCTTAATTTGGATGCATAAGTTTTTATAAAAAATGTCAAAAAGAAATTTACGATACCATGGAGAAGAGGCTCCTAATAACAAGCACAGATCAAAGCGATAAGGCAATAGAACAAGTGCTAAAAATGATTAAACCAGAATACATATGTCTCATCCAAGATCTAGATGGAAAATTCTCTCTCAGTGACGATCTTATGGAGAAGATTGAGTGGCTGATTGGAGACAACCTGATCTACGTGAAAGCGAACCTAATGGACTTTCATCAGGTCATGGATGTGACCTCTGAGGTCGTCGACATGGCACGAGCTCAGGGTGTGGAGAAGATCTTCGTGAACGTCTCGCCTGGAAGCACTCCAGCCTCCCTAGCCCTCTACATGTCGGCCAGCGTCAGAGGTCTGGAGGCTGTTTTTGCTCACAAAGAGGCAATCAAGGTCCCTGTGATTCCCTATGATGATCTTCCTGAACAAGCTATAGAGATACTCAGGGTGCTCCTGGAGGACTTCGATGGAAGAGCATCTCTTTCGGAGCTTGCTGAGAGAGCAAATGTTGGAAGGAACAGGAGGAGAGGAAGAGGAAGGAGCAAAGTCGCTCTGGTCGATTATTACATAAATAAGTACCTAAAACCAAGGGAGTATGTTAATACGGAATATGACAGGCGCGAGCTTTACATCTCTCTAAGTGAAAAAGGTGAGAACCTAGCCAAGAGAAGTAGAGATCTTACAGTCTTTCCAGTGAGGATGGAGAGAGCCGTGGAGGTGAAGCAGGATGGAGCTTGAAACTCTCAGAGAGAAGTTGGCAGGTATTCTCCTGAAGACGGAAGAACCTCTTTCAGCCTCTGAGCTCGCGAGGAGGTTAGATCTGGATCCGAGAAGAGGTGCGAGAATTGTCTACGAAATGCTCCCTCATGTCTCCAAGTCCATAAGAGCTAGATACGGGAAACAGGTTTATTTTGAACCTCCAACCTGCAGAAAATGTGGTTTTACTTTCTCCTCCTTCAGGAAACCTCACAAGTGCCCCAAGTGTGGAAGCGAGTGGGTAGACCCTCCCAGGTTTTTTGTAAAATAGGGAATTTAATGACCCAAAGAATGGGAAAATGATAATGAAAATAAATAAAATAATATAAAGGATAAGGAAAAGGTGAGAGAACAACGCGTCTGTCCTTTCAGCTTTCCTTCGCTTCGGATTCCTCAATGTTCTCTCCGAGAACGGCTTTTCTTATCTTCTCTATCTTCTTTCTTGGTAGAGCAAAGACTGGCTTCTCCGGCAGAAGGCCTTGAGGTCTGAATAGAGATATAGCTATTATCACCAGACCCACGAGCATGTACTCCAGCCAGTTCGGGTTTATGGGTATAACCGATCCAATTAGATCCTTGTAGGTGTAGATCAAGGTCCTCACTATGGAGAACACGAGAACACCAACCAGCATACCTACGTTGTTTCCGGTTCCACCCAGCATCATGTAGGCCCAAGGCCAGAAGGTCCATGTCAGCCTGCTGTAAGACACCGCCTTGAAGCTTCCTGTATAGAGAGCCCAGAGAGCGCCGCCCATGGCTGCCAGAGCACCGCCTATTATCAACACTCTAGCCCTGAGAGCCACTATATCCTTGCCGTAAACCTCAGCTGCCAAAGGAGCGTCCCTCATTGCCTTGAGAGACCTCCCAAACGGAGACCTAGCTATCCTTTCGGCGTAGGCGAAAACCAAGAGAGCAATTCCTAGTATTATGAAGGTGGCTCCTACGAACCTCACAGGACCGGTGCCTATCCACCTGAAGACGTCCGGGATCATGACGCCCTCGGTCCCTCCAGCTATTGGATCATAGTTCCACACCACCAGCTGGAGGACGTCACCGAAAGCAAGTAGAGTTATACCCAGATAGGCCTCTTCAAGTCTCAAAGCAGGATAAGAGCACAGATATCCGACAATACCTCCTAGGATTGCTGCTATTATCAAGGTGAGCACGAGCATCGTTATTGAAAGCGTAGGGCTCTGGGCCAGGAGCCTGCTGAGCTCATCCACTAGTTTGTAGTTTATCAGATGGTTAGCGTACTCCACACCGGAGGGTTTACCGTAAATCGATGCAACTATCCTCCCGGTGATCCCTCCAGCGACTAGAGCTCCCATCAAAACCGTCAGGACCCTTCCAAACTGAGGTATGTCTGCAAAACCAACCTCCAAGTTCAAGCTTATTGTGACTATTAAACCCACTGCGAAGTTTATCAGGATATTTAACAGGAGAGGATTAGCGAAGATGTCCTCTATCCCCATTCTCTATCCCTCCCTTTAGATCTTCACTCCAAGCTTGCCCAGAACCTTCTTCCAGTCTATCGTTGCCAGGCCTCGCGGGAAGAACAGCAGAGTTATCACCATGGCGACCATTGGTATGATGGGTCTGTACGCACAGATCCATCCTCCAAGAGCGACCGATAAAGAGTAGGTTCCAAGCTGCTCAACCATGCCTATGAGAAATCCTCCCAGTATGCTTGCAATGATGCTGTCCAACCCTCCGACAATGGATCCGGCAAAGAGTGTTACTAAGATAGTCATGCCAACAGACGGATATCCACTTATAGTCAAAGATAAGAAAGCTCCACTTAGGCCAGCCATTCCACCTCCAAGTAACCAGGCCGCCAGATATATCTTCTCGGGATTTATTCCCAGCACCTGAGCCAGCTCCGGGTTTTCTATGGTCGTTCTCATGGCTATTCCGAAGTTAGTTCTTGTCATAAATAGATATATTCCTATAGTTACTAGTATGACAGATATAAACGATACTACGGGAACGGCCCTTATCTCCGTGGCCCCCATCCTCATGATGATTGGATCCTTCAGCTCCATCACGAAGTATCTGGCGCTCAGCTTGTAGACCTCTGTAAGGTAGTCAGCGAACACATTTAGGAATGCGAAGAAGATCAAATCCACACCCAAAGTGGACATCATCAGGGTTACCATGTCTGCTTTTCTCTTCAGAAGATACCTGTTGACGAAGAAGTATGTCACAAATCCTAAAAATGCGGAGAAAAGTGCAGCTGGAATCACATAGTAGTAAGGACTTCCGCCGAGCAGAGACATCATAGCATACACTATGTAGAAACCCCAAGCCACCTTGGACGCGTGAGCAAAGTTGAACGTGCCGGTTGCCATGTATATCAGCGTTATACCCGCAGCCGCCAGAGCTATACCACCAGAATAGGCAATTGCTCTCGTAAATATCTCTATCAACGCATCGACACCCCCTCGTAACCTACGTGACTGAAACAACGATATCCTATTGTGACGCTTCTCTTGAAGGGAGAATTGCATTTTTTAAACTTTTTGTTTTGAGTTAATAACTTTAACTCTTTCAAAAACATTAATCCCTTCTGTGGAGAACTGTCAGAAGTATCGCTACAGTGACATGATAGAATCCCTCAGAAAAAACTCCCTAGCATCGGATAGGAGAAAAGACAAGAGTTTATGGAAACCTATCTGTTCTGAGGATCGTTGAGGTAGGTTTTGAGGACAGAGATCTTTTGAAAGTGGTCTCTGAGAGTGTGAGATCCAAACCGGGTTTCAGGACGATCACCACCTGGGTCCCTCGACGATCACCACCTGGGTCCCTCTTTGATTTGAAGATCTGGGGATCTAGAACTATGATCGACACTGTTTTAGACAAAAAGCTCCTGTCTAAAGATAAGTCGACACGTCCTGGAGAGATGATGGTTTTTGTATAACGATGCCTCAGCAAACCCTCCTGAGCAAAGTAAAAAATTTTACTGAATTTATCGATATCAGCTCCTACGAAGTTTTCCTTAGGATTTCAGTTAAGTCAGTTGTGCTTATCCTCTTGCTTCAGAAAAAAATTTATATTAGTCCTGGTGACTCCTAGGATAGATCAACTCTCGAGGAGGTCTAAGAGATATGGACTCCAAGGTTGCGTACGCCCTGATGTTGATATGCCTGCTCATAGGAGTGGGCATAGGATGGGCGGCCAAGCCTACGCCCAAGGCCCCAACTGGAGGAGGTGCGCCCACAAAGGCTCAATGCCCGAAGTGCCCAACCGGTCTTAGCGGTGAGGTCCCGATAGGTGCCCTTCTCTCATTGACCGGAGCTCTCTCAAATTATGGAGAGAACAGTGAAGTGGCTCTCAAACTTGCTGAGAAGCAGATAAATGAGTGGCTTGCCTCTATAGGAGAGAAGTGGAGGATAAAGGTCTACTATGAGGACACTGCCACCGATCCAAAGACCGCACTGGACAAGATGCAGGCCCTCTACGGAAAGGGTGTGAAGATCTTCATAGGACCGATGACCAGTGCTGAGGTGAGCACTGTTAAGAACTATGCTGATGCCAACAAGCTTCTCGTGATATCTCAGTCCTCCACGTCCCCTGCCCTCAGCATCTCCGACGATATGGTGTTCAGGTACTGCCCTGATGACACCATTCAGGGTCCGGCAGCTGCTCACACCGCTTTTCAGCTCGGGGTTAGGCATCTTGTCGTGGTATGGAGAGGAGATACTTGGGGAGATGGACTTGCTGAGACCACAATAGAGGCCTTCAACAAGTTGGTGAAGGAGAAGGGAGTGCAGGGTGAAGCGATAAAGGGAATAAGGTACGATCCGAATGCTAAGGAGTTCTCCACTGAAGCTGCCAAGCTCAACCAGATTGTTAGCGATCTCGTCCAGAAGTACGGCAAAGATGAGGTAGGTGTTTCTTTCATAGGTTTCACGGAGTACGTTGCTTTCGCTGCTGCGGCATCTCAATATCCTGTCCTTAGCGAGGTCCTCTGGATCGGTTCTGATGGAACTGCTGACACCCCACAGATAGTGCAGAATCCGAGCATAGCCGAGTTTGCCATAAAGACGAGGTTCCTCAACCCGATATTCGCTCCGTCCAGCTCTCCGTTCCTGGATGAGGTCAAGAGCTACGTGAAGCAGAAGCTCGGTAGGGAACCTGACAGCTACGCCTACGCTGCCTACGATGCCCTCTGGACTGCGGCCATAGCGCTTGAGATGACGAAATCCTACGATCCTGTGACCATAGCTAAGATACTACCGAGCGTCGTCAAGAGATATATGGGTGCTTCTGGAAACTTCCAGCTCAACAAGTACGGTGACAGGGCGTTCTCCGATTACTTCCTGAGGGTGGTTGTGAAGAAGAACGGCAAGTACACCTGGGACACTGCTGGAGTTTACCGTTGCTCCACTGGAGTGGTCGAGTTCTCCAGCTGGTTCAAACCATGAGCTATTGAACTCTTCCTTTACTTTTTCATTATCAACATTATTAGTTTTTGAGTTCCCGAGCAGTGATCTAAGCCCTCTTTCTGCTCTTTCAACTCAGAGCAAACGACTCATCTACACCACGTGCATCTGTTTTTATAACCGCTCTAAGCTCCACGAGTGGAAGAAAATTTTTTTATTAAGTAAGTCAAGGATTCTCCAGCTTGAGATCGAAGCGGTGGAAGATTGGTGATGCTCCATGGGCTCCGAGAAGTATATACTTCAGACGGATGACCTAGTGAAACGTTTCGGAGGACTGGTGGCAGTCGACCACGTCAACTTGAGGGTTAAGCGGAACACGATAACGATGCTCATGGGACCTAATGGTGCTGGCAAGTCCACCCTCGTCAACACATGCACAGGAGTGCTCAAGCCGGACGGGGGGAAGGTCATCTTCGATGGACAAGATATAACAGGTTGGCCTCCCCATGAGGTGTACAGGTCTGGATTTGTGAGAACGTTCCAGATACCTCTTCCCTTCCAGTTTCTAACGGTCCTTGAGAATGTGCTCGTGGCTCTTCCCAATTCCGGTGAGAACCCGATAAAGGCCCCCATAAGGGGATTATGGGATAAGGAGGAGGAAGAGAACGTCAAAAGAGCTTTTGAAATACTGAAGATGGTCGGGCTTGATACCCACTGGAACTGGCAGGCCTTCAGGCTTGGAGGAGGTCAGCTTAAGATGTTGGAGGTCTCCAGAGCTCTTGCTACGGGAGCCAAGCTGATAGCCCTGGACGAGCCGATAGGCGGGGTCGACCCTGCATATGCTGACAACATACTCTCCAACATAAGGAGGTTGAAGGAGACTCTGGACGTGTCCTTTCTGCTCATAGAGCACAGGATAGACATTGCCCTTCCATACGCAGACTACGTGTACGTCATGGACAGGGGTGCTGTGATAGCTGAGGGCATTCCGGACGAGATAAAGAACAACCCCAAGGTCATTGATGTTTACATAGGAGAGTAGGGTGAGCATCATGACCGAGAACATAGTGGAGACGAAGAACCTCCTCTCTGGATATGGGAAGCTGAAAGTCCTGTTCGACGTAAACTTCAAGGCTAGAAAGAATGACATAACAGTTGTGGTCGGACCGAACGGCGCTGGAAAAACCACCCTTCTCAACTCGATAATAGGCCTCGCCACGATACATGATGGAAGCGTTATATTCGATGGTCAGGATGTAACTAAGGTTCCTCCACACAAGAAGGCCAAACTGGGCATAGCCTATCTCATGCAGATGGGTAACGTGGCTTCCACGCTAACCGTGGAGGAGAACCTCAGGGTTGCTGGATACCTGATGCCCAGGAGCGAGGTTAACGACAGAATTCAGGAGATCCTGGAGATGTTTCCCAGGCTTAAGGAGTTCGTTCACAGGAAGGCTGGGACTCTAAGCGGTGGAGAGAGAAGGATGCTTGCCATAGGCATGGCCATGATGAGAAAGCCAAAAGTTTTGATGTTGGATGAGATGTCCACAGACCTGGCACCCAAAATAGTCAAACAGGTCATGAACAAGATCGTTGAGCTGAGAGATCAGTACGATCTTTCAGTGATCCTGGTCGAGCAGAACGCCAAGAAGGCTCTGGAGATAGGAGACTACGCTTACCTGTTGGTGAGCGGAACCGTAAGATATGAGGGAAATCCACAGGAACTCCTGACTCATCCGAAGTTCGCCAAGCTTTACCTGGGCATATCCGAATAGGTCTCCGGAACACTCTATCTTTTTCGATGGTACCCTCACCGGCACCCTTCGGAGGGTTGCTGTCTTAGAAGTTAATAGTTAGTCGAGCGGAATCGATCTAGCGACTGGAAATCGATATCAGGAACACTTTAATTCTTTTGTAGAAGGGAGGAGTTCTTTGGGGAGGATCCACGTCTGAAGAACTCATCAATCTAGGTTTTCCGGAGATCTCACATCATCTAGACCTGAGATGATCGTATGACAGGAAAAACAACCTCCCTCCTCTTCGATTGATCATGAGGTGGCCTGTGAGGACATGTTCGCCGCTCCTATAGCTGCTGCATAGGCTGAGTTCTTTGGGACGATGCCCTTTCCCCCTAGCATCTGGAGAGCTCTGAGAATTTCATCACCCAAGGCCTCCGGTAGAGATCCCACGAACACGACCTTCTTCTCCAAGTTCATCATCTTAGCAGCGAAATAGGAGACTGTGGCCACGACCTCCCCTATCATCCTGACAAGCCCTGCTGCCACATCCTCCGGCCTGACACCGTCCACTATTCTCCCGAAATTCGAGGCTGTGGCTGTCTCCGGTATCCTTCCAACAGGTCCTCCAACTATGTCCCTAACAGTGAGGTTCACCGCTGAGGGATCTCCTCCAGAAGCGAGTTTCAGTATTCCGCCCAAGGTGCTTCTGTTGAGAAGGAGCCTTCCTAGACCGACTAAGGTCCCCCCACCCACACCTGTCCCTCCGAGATGTCTGGAGATTGCTCCCTTCTTTCCCTTTAAGGCGTGAACGATGGCTGTTCCGGTGCCTACACTTGACACGATCGCTTCATCGTATCCCGAGAGGAGCAGACCTCCGTACCCCACAGCCTCGAGTTCGTCGACCCTCACGGATCTGACCCCCAAGAAAGATGGAGTCAGACATTTAGCCCCTCCTCCGGTACAGGCTATGATCCTGACCTTCTTCAGCTCGATCCTCGATTCCTCGACAAGTTTTCCAACAGCTCCAGCAGCTGACACAAGAGGCTCGGATCCAGAAACCCTCACCAGATGCATAATCTCTCCATCTCTCACGAGCACAGCTTTTGTAGTCGATCCACCCACATCGAGACCTATGAGGAAGCTCATAAAACACCGCTCCTCCTTATCGTCTTGACTACAGGTGGGACTATCAAGTAGAGGAAAGGTATCTCCGTGATGAATGTCCAGGCCGCCAAAAAGAGGCCCGCTTGGAGGGTCATCGGCGTGATCTTGCTGCTGAATGGCAGGGGAAAGAGCTGGCTCCAGAGCATCAACCCAATGCCTATTATAAGAGATCCCACACCCAATCCCAGAGGAAACGAGAGAAGCATCCTCCTGAGACTTCCTCCCTTAGAGATATGGCCTATTATGTAAAACCCAAGGAAGTTCGCTGGAACTCCCACTGTCAAGCTCAGCAGAGCGTTCCCATGAGTGGCCATATCGGAGATGAAAATCCCTATCGCTGCTGACATACCACCCACAGTTCCACCGAACAAGACAGCGAACACCCCGGGAACAGCGACTGCTGGCCAGAACCTGACACCATAGAAGGTTATGCCAAAGTAGGTTGCGTACCCCACTACAGCGTAGAGGGCAGCTCCCATCCCGGTGATCGCCAGATCTCTGGGGCTCATCGACCCACCCAATCAAGGGAAAGGTTAAAAAGATTTCTTAAGAAGTCTATACAATATATATACAGGTAAAAAAGGTATAGGGTGTTGGCTCTGAGGTTGAGGAGGAGGCTCCAGAGAGTTGGCGGAGGGACGTTCGTCGTGTCCCTCCCGAAGAGATGGGTCGAGAGGATGAACCTGAACAGGGGGAGTGAGGTGATAGTAGAGGAGGGACCTGGAGGTTCTGTCATTATATACACAGATGAACCGAGCCAGCTGAAGACCTCCGTAGTTTTCGAGAGTGAGAAGGAAGATGTCTCCCTGAACAGAATCCTCTCAAAGTATCTAGCGGGTTATGACGTCATAGAAATCGAGTTCTCAGAAGGGATGAACCTCGCCACCAGAAGGAAGATAATCTCCTTCATAAAGAACCTTTCAGGAATGGAGGTTGAGGAGGAGAGCGAGCTTGGCATGGTTCTGAGATGCATCTCGAGCCCAATGAACCCAAGAGGGCTCATAAAGAAGATGCACAGGATAGCGTTCACCATGCTCAAGGACGCCATACTCGTGGCTAGAACAGGCAACCGAGAGCTGGCTGAGATGGTGAGGGACAGAGACGATGAACTGGACAGATCTTACTTTACAGCAGTTAGAACAGCTAGAAAGGCCCTCATGGACTTCAGGCTTATGAGGAGATTTGGGATAAGCCCTGTGAAGCTAATGGACTTCAGAATGGCGGCAATGTTCGAGGAGTGGATAGGAGACCACGCGGTCGATCTAACTGAGACCAGGTTTGAAGGGGACATGGGAACCCTCCCGAAAGACCTGGAGGTCCTCCAGAATCTGGCGCTCAGATCCTTCATGACAGGGGAGGAGGTCCTGGTACACAAGGTCAAAAATCTGTCGGAGAGGATGGGAAGGTATCTTGGAGAGGGGGAGTTCTTCGAGCTCGTGGGGAGGGTTGTGAGGACCTACACGGATATAGCTGATCTCTCCTCCTCGCCTTGGGAGGATGAAGGAGGTCAATAGGGATAGACTTTTCTTTCTATGAGCTCGTTTATGAACTCCCTCATTCTGTCCAGCTCACGGTTCACTATCTCAGTTATCTGCCCCTCAACATCGCCGAGGTTCATCCCTTTCTTCACTGAGACCTCTACAGCAGCCAGGTCCGGTTTGTCCACTGGTTGACCTATCTTACTCAGAAGCCAGACGTAGACCTCGCTCAAACCCGGAACCTCGTTATATATCTTCTCAGCGATTTTATGGCTCAGCACGTTGTAGATTTTTCCGACATGACTGACGGGGTTCTTACCAGCAGCGGCCTCGGAACTTCTTGGTCTCATTAAGGGTATTATTCCGTTGACTCCGTTTCCTCTCCCAACCTCTCCGGAATCAGCTCCATCAGCACTCGTTCCGAGAACCGTCAGATATACACCTTCCTCCCTCCTACCCCTGACGTCTAATGTGTTCATGAACACTTTTATCTTCTCAAACCCGCCTCTCTCCTTTAGAAAAGAGTTCAACTCATCTAGAACTTCTTGTTTTCTTCTGAAGTAATCCTCCTCGCTATCTATGTACCTGTCAACGAAGGCCTGGGCTATCGTCAGCGTGACCTCGTCCTTGAACCTATACCCCATGACCTTCACATCCTCTCCCGTCTCAGGGAACCTCTTCTTGAACTCAGAGGAGTTGAGAAACTTCTCCGTATCCAGCACAAGCCTCTCAGTTCTGGAGAGAGGAGCGTATCCAACAGCAGCCGAGGTATCGTTTGCTCCTAGCAGCTCCCCTGACCTCCTAAATATATCTGTCAACTCGGCGCTCCCTGGCTTGAGTTCCACTCTATAGACGACATGTTTCTCTGGATCCACATGTCTCAGGTTCTCTTTTATCCATCTTTTAGCAGCCCTGATAGCCACATCCTCCACTGAGATCTCCACATCCCCGTATTTCGTGGTGGCCCTGTCCCCGAACATGAGAAGAATGGGTTTCTTCACAACGCCCCCTCCGAACCTGGTCTCGACCTCCCCAGCGACCAGAAGGGATTTATCGGCGTTGTAATGCAGAATTCCTCCAAATTTCCTTATGTACTCTCTGTTCAGCTCAACGCTGACCTCCTCCATTATGGAGTCACAGATCGTGTCTGGATGTCCAACGCCTTTCCTCTCGACGATCTCTATCGACTGATCATCCATAGGGATGCGAGGAACGCTAGCAACCTTTATACTCCTCATGAAATACACCCCCCAAAAGGACCGGAGGTGTTGCAGGGATTAAACATAAAAAATTAACTTCCTCTCCGGATGAAACTTCTCCTTAACGAGGAGAGCGCTCCAATTTGCCCAAAGCCTGCCAGAACGAGTCGGAGATCTGTCATCCGAAGGTATAAATACTTGATGTGTGGATGTTTCCTTGGAAACATGGAGACTGCGACCAGCTTTGCCTCGCTGGTAGGGTTGGGGATCATAGCAGTTCTGGCGGGAATCTATGCCAGAAGGAGGGCTACTGTGGTGCTCCCAGCCATAATGCTTGGCTCGCTGATCTGTCGTTTTCTCGGTCTAACCCTCCCTGATGTGGTGTTCAAGACCTCCTTTCTGGCAGGAGCTCTCATAGTCTTCATAGCGGGACTGGAGCTTGACATCCACTTCATAGCCAGGTGTAAGGAGAAGATAGTACTGACCGCCGCGATAGAGATACCCCTCTACCTCCTGATATTCTACGTGGTTCTCCACATCCTTCCAATGCCTGTGGCAATAGCTTTGATGGCGATCATGGTCGCGTCCAACGAGATGTTCGTACTGGAGGTCAGGAAGACGGGCGATGAAGAGCTAGCCATGTATGGGATAGTCATCTCAGTCATAGAAGATGCTTTTGCCGTTTTTCTCTATACTTTGGGAGCTTTTTCGAGCCCCAGTATTTTCTGGAGGTCGGCTGTCACTCTTCTTGATGAAAAGGGAGCTAGCTTGTTTATACTGAGCGTATCCGTCTTTATTCTGTCTTTATTCCTCGCAAAGCCTATGAGCAGATTCATGATAAAGCTTGGGAGGAAAGATACTAAGGTCCTCCTCACCCTCCTCTATATGATCTTCCTGATAACTTTATCAGAAGCTATAAAGCTACCTGAGGCCCTTGTCGTTTTCTTGGGAGCTCTAGCTTTAACATTTAGCGGTTTGGATGAGGAGACCTTCGAGATCATGGAGAGCTACATGATCTTAGCGGTGATGTGTTTCGTGGCAGCCCTCCCCTACTACATTCCAGGCAAGATAGACCTCACGACCTTCGTGAATGCCATGATGTTCGGGGCTGCCCTGTCCGTTCTCGCCTTCGCTCTCAGGTTCACCATACTCTCAGTATCCTCTTTTCTAAGCGGGCTTCCTCCGAGAAAGTGTTGGTATCTCGCGTTCACATTGGCAAACATAGGAGAGTTTGGGCTGATAGTCCTGTCCGGGCTCCTGGTGAACAGGATGCTCCCCCAATACGTGGCCTTAGCTGCCATGTTTGCCTATGGGTTTAACCTCTCGATGATGTGTGTCATAGCGCCCAACTCCTTTCGCATTCTGTCCTGGCTCGAGAACAGAGTTCCCTCCTGCCTCCCCAGGATTATTTCAAAGGCTCATGAGAGGGTGGTGGTTTTCTTGGGAAGAACGATAGAAGATCCCACGTTTAAGGAACATGTTAGCGAGCTCATTCTCTCAGTGAGCTTAATCTATGTGTTCAGCGCCCTTATACAGGTGATAAACGTTCCGGTCGTGAGCTACGTGCTCACGATCCTGGTGATGAGTATGTTCATAATATCTACTTACATAGTCTTTCAGTACATAAGCCAACACTTCGAGATGTTGAAGATGAGACCGGAAGCCCTTCCAAGTCTCTTCGTGAAGTTTGCCCTGTTCTACGCCGTAATGTATCCCGTCCTAGGATCTTTCAAGCACATAGTAGTTGAGAGGAGCGTCGACTTCACAAGCCCAATAGTGATGTTCTCGGCCTTTGTCCTATCCTTCATCATGTTTAAGGGCGTTAAGAGAGTCGGTCTATTCCTCGGCCACCATGGAGAAAGAGAGAGATCTTCCGATCAGAGTAAGGTAGATCGCTTGAGCACTCTGAGAGACTATGAGGGAGATGGCGAGCCCAATCCCTCCTAAGAACTTTCCGAGAGTTAGTACGGATGGGATCATGACCAGCACATAGACGAGACTCCCTAGGAAAACATTTTTGCTCCTCTCCCTGGCAAAGAACTCCGCGTTCTTTATGTTAACGACGGCTGCGGGGATGGAGGCCAGGATCATGATCCTTATGACGTCTAACCCTTCAATAAATTTGTGGAAGAATCCGAAAACTATCCAAGGAGAAAAAAGCGCGAGAGCCAGCGAGGAGGATATTGTTAAGATCAGACCTATTACCTTGATGGATCTTCTACTCCTCCCCGAAGACTCCTCCGGCAGAAGGTAGGCGAAAAGCGCTGCCGGAATTGTGTACAGAAAAGCGAAGAACTGGTACCCGAGCTGATATATTCCCAGCAGGAAGAACCCAAAGAGGCTTCCTATCATTATCTTGTCGAGGAAGTTGGCTAGACTCCCCATCACGGTGAGTCCGTAACTGTGCAACACAAAGGAGAACTTCCTTCTTATGGATTTGATCCTCAGGACGGCCCTTCTCAGCGAGATGAGGTAGCGGTAGCTGAAGATCAGAAGGGAGATCGTGTAGCCGACAAGTACACCCACTATACCGAGCTTGAAGTAGAGGAGGACCGAGAGGGCTATCTGAGATATCCTGAAACCCGTGTTCACCAAAGCATACTCCTTGTATCTTCTCCTCCCGAGCAGCTCCCTAATTGACATGTAGAAGAACGCTGTGGCCAACACGAGGAGGCTCGACTGCCAAACGATTGACGCCATGATTAGAGATGCCACGATCGCTGCGAAGAGGACGAGAGAACAGGCCTCCCTTAAGAGCTCCTCCTCGCCCTTGGCCAGAAAAGTGGTTATGGCGTTGCCCATCCCGAGCATAGCTAAGGAGGCGGGTATCTGAGCGACTGCTATGTAGTAGTTGATCTCCCCATACTCGCTCACAGATAGGATGGAGGCCAGGATGAGCCAGAATATTGCTCCTAAAATCGAATAGCTGAGTTTACCCATTCCTGTGAAGAAGAAGCCTCTTTCAGTCTTCAAAAAATGAAAAGTCCTGTCGATGAGGTTCATCCGACCTTCTGAGGGCGTACATGTTAAAAACTGTCACTTAAAAATTCCTCTGGAGATCCCAGCTCTAGAGGGGAGTTTTCTCAGCAACGCATATAGTAAACTTCCTGTTGTACAACTCGACCGCCCCGAGAGCTGCCCTTCACTCGATCTGAAAACCACGAGATGTTCACGTCAGATGGAAACAACAGTGCAAACACCTGCGACTCCCGTTATCTCCTCGAGCCATCCCTTAAGGATTTGACCAGATCTCATCGGGTCGAGATATTCTAAGGAGCATCGTGAAGTCTGAGCCCACTAGCTCCTCTAGCGATCTCCAGTCCTCACCTTAACACTGAAGGATAACGAGAGTTCAGAAGGAAAGAGGAGGGAGGAGCTCACAGCCCCAGGACCTGTTTGTAGCCCTCCAAATCTAAGAGTCCGTGTCCCGAGTAGTTGAAGACCACGACTTTCTCCTCTCCCATTTCCTTGGCCTTGAGCGCCTCCCTTATGGCCACTGCCACGGCATGGGACGTCTCAGGAGCAGGTATCACTCCTTCCGTCCTCGCGAAGAGTTGAGCTCCTCTGAACGCCTCCTCCTGATCTACAGCCATCGGCTTCACAATTCCCTCCTTCACGAGAAGCGATAGAGTGGGAGCGCATCCATGGTATCTGAGGCCTCCGGCGTGTATCGGAGGTGGTATGAATCCATATCCCAGCGTGTACATCTTGATGAGAGGCGTCGTCTGGGCAGCATCACCGAAATCGTATCTGTACTCTCCCTCCGTCATTGAGGGACAAGCCTTAGGCTCCACAGCTATTATCTCCGGCTTCTCTTCGAGCTTTCCCCTTAAGTACTTACCTATTGTAGGGTAGGAGAATCCGGCGAAATTGCTTCCTCCCCCAACACATCCTATCAGGACATCTGGTTCCTCGTCTATCTTCTTCAGCTGAAGATCGACCTCCTGCCCTACTATAGTCTGATGCAGAAGGACGTGATTTAGAACACTCCCCAAGGAGTACTTTGTTTTATCGTCATGTAGAGCTGCCTCCAGAGCTTCGCTTATGGCTATGCCCAGCGACCCTGTGTTGTTCGGATCCTCCGCCAGTAGCTTCCTTCCAAAGCTGGTTATCTCGCTGGGGGATGGGTGGACCTCAGCTCCGTAAAGCTTCATGACATGCTTCCTGTAGGGCTTCTGCATGTAGGATATCCTGACCATGAATATCAAGGCCTTGAGCCCTACCAGGGCCGTGGAGCAGGCGAGAGCGGAGCCCCACTGTCCAGCACCTGTCTCGGTCGTGAGCCTCTCCACACCCTCCTTCACGGCATAGTATGCTTGAGCTATGGCTGTGTTGAGCTTGTGGCTCCCGGTGGGGGAGAGATCCTCCCTCTTGTAGTATATCTTGGCTGGAGTCCTGAGATAACGTTCCAGCTTGATGGCTCTTTGGAGAGGAGAGGGCCTCCCCATCATGATATAGTATTCCCTGAGCTCATTCGGTATATCTATGAACCTCTCCATGGAGGCTTCCTGCCTCACGCATTCCTTGATAAACACTGCTTCTAGATCCTCCGGCTTAACCGGTTCTCCTGTTTTGGGATTTAGATACGGTGGAAACTCCTCCCTGAGATCAGGTAGGATGTTGTACCACTTCTCAGGAAGCTCGCCCGTATCCAAGCATATTCTGATAGCTTCATCCATGTGATCACCCCCTCAACACCGACGCCGGCGATTCCAGGTCAATGAAGGAGCGCTTGGTTGTCCTTGGGAAGAGCCTCTGCTGTCGATCTCCGCCTCAATACTTGCCCTAATCTCATCTCCTCTAGGAGAGACCTCTGCATCCCCACTTCCGTAGTTCACCAGCGAGGCGGATGTTCTCCTGGAACCTAGTGATCTCATGGTCTTGATCCTATGGTGCTTATTCAGAAAGACCATGATCTTCAGATCAACACCTACAGTTCTTCTGATGATTGCGTGACTTCCTGAATTGGTTCTTATTCCATAAACCTTCCCATGGATGATGCTCCTGCGCCTTTCGAGGAGCTGTCCGGAAACTTGGCAGATCAAGTTGTTGAGACCTGGAGATCTCCTCATGCAGAAGACAGGATTATGGAGGCCAAAGATGGTCACCCATGTTCTCACCTGGCTGTCCAAACCTCAGGAAGAGCAGCTTTTAATCTTTGTGGACAGGTGCTCACGTCTAGTTGAGAGGCCTGGCTGACGGTGGAGACAACACCTTTAGGCAGAAGCCTTCTTCTGATCTGAAAGATGTCGAGGAGGCTTCGGATGATGGAAAATTTATTAAAAGCACCCCTTAAGAACTAACTGTGCTCCTAAACCCAGAAACTCTCACATTAATTGTCGTCGCACTCGTCTATGCAGCCATAATAGCCATACCCAGGATGCGATCTGTCATCTCGATTGTAGGGGTTTTTCTGATGGCATATGTTGTTAAAGTCGTTCATCTCAATGATCTAACTTCAGAGGTCCTGATAAAGCCTCTGATAATCCTGTTTGGTCTGATGGCCTTGGGAGGACTCCTCCGGGAGAGCGGCTTCTTCACCTACCTCGTCCGTTTGGCAGTAAAGCTGTCGAGTGGAAGAGGGAATGTCTTCTTCCTCACGGTCTGTGCTTTCACATGCCTCTTATCCGCCCTGATAGGGAATACCCTCGCGGCTTACTTCATGGTTCTGGCCACCGTATCCTCCCTCAAGGAACTGAACGTCGACCCTAAGCCATACGTGATCTCCGAAATAATCCTGGCCAACATAGCTGGGACTGCCACACTGATAGGTGAGCCGTCCAACATAGTAATAGGAAGCTGGCTCCTTCTCTCCTTCAACCTGTTCGTCGCCAGGCTGGGATGGATAGTGACCATATGTGCTGTGACATCCGTATTGCTGCTCTTATACCTCTTCAGGGAGAGGTTGAGCGACATCCCGAGCAAGGTCGACCTGAACATGAATGGAGAGCACAGAATTCTCATGATAGGAGGAATAGCCTCCATGATTGCCTCGATTGTGCTTTTATTTTTAGGAATTGAACCCGTGGCTGCTTTAAGCGTCCTCGCGATGGCCATACTCTTCTTTGGAGGTAGGAGAACTGAGAGGATAATGGCCAACATGGAGTGGAGCACCTTCATCTACGTTGGAAGCGTAGTGCTCATGGCTAGAGGGCTTCAGAACGCCGGAGCAACAGTCGAGCTTGCTAGGCTCATCTCATCTTGGAGAGTAGATCTTTTCCTCTCATCTCTCCTCTTTTCATTTCTGCTCTCCACGTTTCTGGATGACCTGCAGACCTCAGCTCTCATGGTGCCCACAATGGCCAACCTGATATCAGTTGGAGACTTCCCTCCCTGGTGGGCCCTGATAATGGGACTTGGATTCGGATCAGCTGCGAGTTCCATAGGCTCCTACACAACCATAATATCCCTCCAAGCAGCTCGAAGGGAAGGATGTGAGATCGGCGGTCTCGAGTACCTCAAGAAAGGACTGCTCATATCGACAGTATCTCTAACGCTGACCGTGATCTTGTTTCTCATCGGAGAGAGAGTGGTTCCATGATGTCCAGCAGACAATTCACGAGGATCGCTTTCATCGCGGGCCTGATACTCGCCTACTACCTCGGATACCTGAGGGGAAGTGGAATCCTCACAGAGATGCAGCTCAGGGCCCTTCTCGTATTCATAGCGGCCTACTTCTTGATAGCAACTGAGGTCAGACAGGAGAACGTGGTCACGCTATCGGCCATAGTGATGATCTGGCTCCTGGGCATAATGGAGCCAAGGGATATGGTCAGGTACGTGGATATCCAGACTCTTGGAATCCTGTTTGGCATGATGGTGGTTGTGGGCGCTCTGCAGGAGGCTGGCTTTTACGACTATCTAGGATACAGGATCAGAAGCTCTCTGGGCGGGAGACCAGATGCATCCTTCTGGGTCATAATGTTTCTGACATACCTGCTTTCAGCTTTTCTTCCAAACATAACAGCTGTGATGTTCACCGTTCCCCTGCTCTTCTCGACTTGTAGAATGTATGGTGAGAACCCGCCCTTCATGCTCGCAGCCATGGTGATGGCCGCCAACTCCGGCGGGTTTGCCACACTCGTGGGGGATCCGCCCAACATGATGATAGCCTCCAGAACAGGCTTCACCTTCAGGGACTTCATGCTGAACACCTTCCCCATATCCGCCATATCCATGATCGGTGGCATCTTCTTTCTCAAGTTCGTCTATAGAAGGTTCGTTAGAGAGGGAGAGACCGTCTCCTGGATCAGCAATGAGGAAGTTGAGGAGGAATTTCAGATAAAGGACAGGAGATTTTTCTATCTATCGCTAACAGCCTTCTTAGCGAGCATGATAGCATTTACGATCTCAGATAAGCTTGGATTGACACCAGCTGAGGTTGCTCTCTTCACAGCAGTGTTCTTAATGGCTGTCGGCGGGGAGAAAATGTCTCGAATATTGGAGAACGTTCAATGGGACATTCTTCTCTTTGTGGCATCAATATTTGTTGTTGTAGGAGCTTTGGAGTATACAGGTCTTCTCCAGTTGATCTCGTCAGCTATACTGCCTCTGCTCGAGGTCAACCCACGGTTGTCGATATCCCTCATACTCTGGATAGCTGCTCTTGGATCGGCGGTCATACCGAACATACCATTCGCAGCGGTGATGACCCCCCTGTTAGCGGGGATAACACCTCGTCTGAGTCCGGATGTGTCCAACGCCCTCTGGTGGAGTTTAGCCACCGGTCTGGCTTTGGGAGGAAATTTCACTCCCATATCCGCAGCTCCAAACGTTGTAGCCCTTTCCATAGCTGAGAGGTACGGCGTCAGGATGAGCTTCAAGGAGTTCGTGAGGATGGCCCTTCCTCCAGCGCTGGTCGCCGTGGCGACAGCCAACCTGTACCTGGTGGCGGCCTACTGAGATGGTTATTTTTGTTAAAAGAATTCACACCAGTAGGGAAAGATTCCGAGAGCAGAGGATCTATCAAATTGTCCTTTCTTACGCTGATTTACCTATATAGCGATGCTTATGTAAAAGATTATTAAGCAAGCCCGGGGGGATCTCCCCGGTGATGATTCAAGATGAGCGATGCCTGTAGAGATGAGAAGAGGAAGGAAGAGGCCAACAAACCATACAAGCTGGCTATGGAGTACGCGGATATTTATGGCGGTAAGATAGAGATTGCTCCGAGGGTTCCCGTCTATCACCTGAAGGACTTCGCTGTATGGTATACTCCTGGCGTTGCCGAGGTCTCAAGGCGGATAGCCGAGAAACCCGATCTCTCCCTAGAATACACCAATAGATGGAATACTATAGCTGTCCTCACAAACGGCACCAGGGTGCTGGGCCTCGGGGATGTAGGTCCAGAGGCCTCCCTCCCTGTGATGGAGGGTAAGGCTCTCTTGTTCAAGTATCTCGGTGGCGTCGATGCCTTTCCAGTGACTATAAGGGTCAAGGACAGGAAGACATTCGTCGAGGTGGCCAAGATCCTGGAGCCCACCTTTGGAGGAATAAACCTGGAGGACATAAGGTCGCCCGACTGTTTCTACATATTAGAAACCCTGAGGAAGGAGCTCAATATCCCCGTTTGGCACGATGATCAGCAGGGAACTGCTGGGGCAACTGTAGCCGGATTGATAAATGCCCTGAAGATCACGGGAAGGAGTCCACAAGAGACCAAGGTGGCGTTCATAGGATGTGGAGCCGCCAACATAGCTGGAGCGCGACTCTGTTTCATAATAGGGATAAGACCTGAAAACACGATCATGGTGGACAGCAAGGGCATACTCTACAAGAGCAGGCCGGACATGGAGAAGGTCAGGAAGAAGAACCCATGGAAGTACGAGATGGCCGTTAAGACCAATCCTGAAGAGAGGAAAGGAGGCATAGCTGAGGCTCTAGAGGGCATGGATGTTGTGATAGCTGCTAGCAAGCCAGGACCTGGCGTTATAAAGCCGGAATGGATAGAGAAGATGAACAAGGACCCCATAGTCTTCGCTGAGGCCAACCCAGTGCCGGAGATATGGCCCTGGGAGGCCAAGGAGGCAGGAGCCAGGATCGTCGCCACAGGGAGAAGTGATTTCCCCAACCAAGTGAACAACAGCTTGGTGTTTCCGGCAATGTTCAGGGGAGTGCTGGACGTCAGGGCGAGGACCATAACGGATGAGATGGCTTCTGAGGCCGCTAAAGCCCTCGCCAAGTACGCCGAGGAGAGAGGGCTGAGGGAGGACTACATAATACCGACCATGGAGGAGTTCGAGGTGTTCCCATATGTAGCGGCGGCCACTGCCCTCAAGGCGATGGAGCAGGGAGTCGCCAGGAAGTTTCTCTCCAGGAACGAGATTCTGGAGAGGGCAAGATACATGATAAGCAGGTCAAGGAGGATGATGGAGGTACTTTTGGAGAAGGAGATCATAAAGAAACCTCCTAAGGGGAAGATCTACTATTAGGATCCTCTTTCCCTCCTCAATTTTTCACCATGGCCTTGAACCACAGAAGGTCGAATGTAGATCCCAGTTATGTACCTGCGGGGTACCTCCTTAACTAGGTAGATGCTCCTACCAGCTTTTCTGACCTCGTACCCATCATTCGCCATGGCCTCGACATCCACCTCCAACACGACGACGTCGGGCCCATGTCGGGAGGCCACTTCAATGGCTTCCTCTATGGAGGAAGAAAGATGCACGTATCTTCTTCTCTGAGGCTTTATGCCCTCTCTATCTATGTTTCTCCAAGCCCTCAGGGTGGTTCCATGGAAGAGGACTTTGATGTCCCTGACGGGAGTACCGACCTTGTCCACCCTGACCGTATGTCCATAGGTGGCCCTTATCCTCCAGTCTCTCATCTCAAAACGCCCTTTGGGATCTCTCTCGACGACCATCTTTATGTGTTCCGGCCTGACCCATTCGTATCCCCTTCTCCTCGAGATTCTTCTTGCTAGCTCCTCGATGTCCACGCCCGAGAAACCCTCGTCATCCAGCTCCATGCCCACTGAGGAAGGGTTGTGCCTGAGAATGTATGTGAGCAGTCTGCTCAGCTTCTCCCTCCTCTTCTCCTCAATCATTCGCTGCCTCCTTCAGGAGGTCCTGGATCCTCGCAGTCCTCTCAGCGTAGAGGTCGTGTTTGTGGACGCTCTCCGCGCTCCTCACACAGGCGAACACAAGAGCATCCCTCAGCTCCTTGAACTCCCTGACAACTCCGGCCAAGATGTCTCTGAGAACGTCCTCCGTGAGCTTTGGATTTTCGATCATCTGCATGACAAGAGTTGCCTCCTCCGGCCTCTTCAGGAGTGTTCTCGTCGGAGAGCTCATCGCATCCTCGACTATCCTGGCCATTTTGTGGTGATCGGGAGGCATCTCACCATGGACCAGAATCCTGAGCATACCCACGCTCCTCTGAGTGTGAGTTCCCGTCAGACCACCAAAATCTCCCATGTTTTTGCTTCTAAGGAACGTTCTTATGAGCTCTTGACTGCAGGGACAAGCCGTGGCACCAACCACCCTCACAGAGGTTCCACTGATGATCCCCCTCGACCTCCTCCTGGAGAACATCTCGACGCGATATGGCTCTCCGTCCATCAGAGCGGTGAATCTGAGTCTGACCTCGAAGGAGCTGGTGTAGGGAAGTAAATGAGTCATCCTCGTGATCGCTCCTGCGATCACCTCCTCAGGAGAGAACCCAGCCATGGAAAGAAGTGCCTCGTTCTCCCTGGAGAGATCCACCCCTCTTCTGTCGCCTGGAAGTTCAACGAAGACACTCGCTCTTCCAACAACTGTGAGACCTCCTAGGGAGACGGGAACTGCTATTCCCACTCCTCCGACTCTGTCTACTCTGAACCTCCACCTAGGAACCTCGGAGTGCACGTCTTTGGCACCCGCCAGAAGATCTCTAGGAAACCTGCTCAAGAGATACGACCCCCCACTTGAGCTCCCGAGAACCTCTTGACCTTTTCGACCCGATGCTCGAATATAAGCTCGTCCTTCCTGGGGATCTTCGCACACCTTCCGTGGAGCGTTGGGCTTCCGAGGCTCAGGAAGCCGTTGAACCAGTCCTGAGAAAGGCCTTCCTTGCCCTCTCAGCAGTTCTGATCATTCGCCAATCTTTCTACAGCTCTCACAAAATCCATGACTCCAGATCTCATAAACCTTCGAGAGACCTTCAGATCTGTCGAATTTCACCATTTTCGGCATCATCACATGCCCAAGCGGGCTCAACGGCTCTTGATCTTCCTGTATCGGGCTGTCAGGTCTCACACCTGACGTACCTGAAAAGTTATTTATGTAGCTCCTGACATTTTTTTGGATCGCTTCATGAGAATCATGAGAAGATCGGTAGTTCTTCTCCTCCTGCTTCTCGCGGTATCAGCGTTTCCGACAAGAGCCAATGTGAGAAAGGTGGTCGTCATATCGAACTCTGTAGATCGGCCGGCAGCCCTTAAGCTCGTGACCTACCTCATGATGGGAGGGGTACCAGCCAGAACAGGCAGTCCTTCTGAGTTCTCCTCACTCATTAAGTCTGGAGAGGTCGGAGAGATCATGGTGCTCGGAGGGCCGGATGCCTATCAAGGAGTGGGAAACATATCGTCTGAGCTCATGAACAGGATCGATCAGAGTTACCTGAGGAAGAACAGAGGGGCGGCGGTCATCAGAAGATATGGCTTCTTCATTGGAGGAAGGTTCAAGGACATCGTGATTATAGCGGGAAGCACAAGAGAGGAGACAAAACTCTGTGCTGAGTTGTACGCAGCTCTTGGGTTTCCTGGGTCCTTGGTCTATCCGGAGGTCGTGAGCAGCATCAACAGAGGTTCAAAGAAGAGCCTGATTTATGTGCACAAGCGTGTTGGAGAGGGAGAAATCAACACGACCGTGATCAGGGTCAGCTACTTCTCCGGGGAGGTGGAAGGATCTCCCGGAGAGGGGTACTCCTGGAGCTATGAGATCAGAGCGAAGAACCATACTGCGGAGATCCTCAACTACAACGTCTTTCTGAAGAATGGAAAGTACTGCCACCGATCCAGTGTCAAGTTCAACAGGAGCCAGGAGCACACACAGTGGAAGTGCTCTCCAGCATCATCAGCTAGGATAAGGAAGATCTATGGAGATGCTGAGTTCGCCTCCGCCATACTGGGCATGTTCCTGAAGGTGGAGAACAGGACGGTTCCGGCAGGTACCTTCAGATGCGTTGTGGAGGAAAGACCTGGTTTGAAGGTCTGGCTATCGCCGGAGGTGCCCCTCACAAGGGTGGTGGCTGCTGAGTCGGAGGCGGGAGATGTTAAGATCTCGCTCGAGCTGAGATCAGTGGAGGGATGAGTTAGTTTTTCTCTCCTCTTGTTTTTCCTTGAAAGCCGCTTTCGTCCTCGGAAACTGTCTCCAAGAACCTCTCATAGGCCCCTCTAAGGCTTCTGTAGAGGAGCTTCATTAGATCATATAGGATGAGGGCCATCACGAACAGGAGGACCGAGGATACCACGAGGACGACCCACCTGATATCCCCTCGAGATATCGTGAGGCCTCTTGGTAGGACTAGGAACACCACCGTTATGAGAGTCAGGTAG
Source organism: Thermoproteota archaeon (assembly GCA_027491735.1). Lineage (GTDB taxonomy): Archaea > Korarchaeota > Korarchaeia > Korarchaeales > Korarchaeaceae > Methanodesulfokora. The sequence goes on from JAOZGP010000023.1 coordinate 89,932, forward strand.
GTGAGATCTAAGAGAGCCCTGCTCACGGCTGTCTCCGTGACCCCGAGCCTTTCGACAAGTTGGGAGGAGAGGGTGTCCATGAAATGTTTCATGACCATCAGCATCCTGTAACCGAAGTATATGATGGCCGACATCTGTACCACCCAAAGCAGATCGGCCATTCTCATGGTGATGGAGCCGATGGACATTATCTCATAGCCTCCAATGACCCAGGACATCGCCCTGATTACGAGAATCACTATCGCCAATTTAAAGGCAGAGACTACAGCGAGAGTAACCTCGCTCATGCCGCAAGCTCTCGTTTCCTCGATCTCTGGCTGTGGGGCCCTCTTCATGGATTTAACCTTTCTAACTTTCTTTTTAGGTTCTTTAGGTTCATGTCCAGTTGTGAGAATTGATACTACAGCAAAAACCGTTGGAAAAGAAGCCATGTAGAGCAGAAACATGTTCGGCAGTTCCACCGCTACGAACATCGCCGCCATGAGGAGTCTCACATCCCTAGTGCAGAGGCTGTACCTTCTCAGGTCAGTTCCGGCGATCTTCGATATGTAGCTCACTGTGAACACGTTGGCTGCGGCCAGGAGGGATATCATGATGTTCATGTGGGAGGTCAGGGCCGCTGCCATCACCACCGCTAGATCGGCGTACCTGTCCAGGACTGTGTCCATGAGTGCTCCGAACTTGCTGGTCCTGGAGAACAGTCTGGCGATCTCTCCGTCGATACCGTCAACTATCGATCCGAGCTGAATAAGTGCAGCCGAGAGAAGCGGTTCTGTAGACAGAAGATAGGCTCCTCCAACGCAGAGGAGAAAAGAAATAAGGGAAATAAGATTTGGACTTATGAATACCCCTCTCCTATAGAGAAAGACAGAGATCCTGGTGGATATCGGCCTATTTATCAATCTAGATACAGGTCCATCTTCCGGCTTTGTGAGACTTCTCCTCAGAATTTTTGGGAGGATCTTCCTTGCTCTGACCAGGTCCTTGGGGGTGTCGATGTCAGCCCACACCAAGCCCGTGACGTCCACATATCCGACCTCATCTAGCTCTATGGCCCTGCTCAGGGCGTCAGCTATGGAGGATCCGGGACCCTTGCTCCTTATTACTTCCTCCGCTATCCTCACACTTTTGGGCGAGCAGAGAAACAGGCCAGTATCTATCCCACAGGTCGAAGGAGCATCCTTTCCGATCTCATAGATCACATCGTTTCTGACCACGATCTTGAGTCCCTCCTCTAGCTTGTCCCATTCGGGATTTCTGTCCAAGCACAGGACAAAGCTTCTCTCAGCCCTCCTGGAGATGAGTCTCCTGAGGATCTCGAGCTCGAATATGTGATCCGACATGAGCAGCAGAAACTCCTCCTCAAGGTCTCGAGCTCCAACAAGCATGGAAGTCAGGTTTCCTGAACTTTCCTCCCTATTCACCCGAACCTCAAGCTCGGGATACCTCTCCATGAAGATCTCCTCGAACTCTGGTCTCGTTACGAGGACTATCCGCTGAACGTCCATCTCCCGGAGGTGCTTCAAGATGAGATCCAGGATCGTGAACCCCGGATCGAGCTCAAACAAGCACTTGGGTCTATCCTTGGAGAGGTCGCCAAATCTGCTGGCTCTTCCAGCAGCCAATATCACAGCAACCTTGGACAAAGAGGCACCTCCAGTGAAGGGGAGATTTAAAGGTAACAAGACCTCGATCTCTCAAGATTCGACCGCCAGGAAGGGATATAAATTTTTCCGAAGGGTCGAAGCCCTCTGGAAGCTGATCCTCTCTGGGTCGGTTTCTCATGGAGGTCTTTTTCATAATTTTGGATTCTTCTCGCGGTCACCTGCGCCCGTTCTCAGCTTGATCGAGATCTATCACCTCCTGTCAGCTCTCAGATCCCAAAACAAGCCGAAAACCTCTCAGGAATATCACCTCACTGATGACAGCCCGGATCACATTCCTCAAGATAGGAGAGGATCTCATGAGACCTGCCGCAGGAAGACGGTGTTCCAAAAGATGAACGAGCTTTTTCCACGACCCTCCGCTCCTTCACCACCTCAACGATCCCTTGGGGTGTTGTGGAAAAGTTTTAATACTCCCGGTCCTACTAGGCTTCCTGAAGAGAGCAGCTGGAGCTCCTCGGCTCAGTGGTGTGAGCCTCCGCAAGGTCGAGCTCCTGACGAGGTCCTCTTCAGGAGTGGTGGCTCACCGGTGTACCGATCGATATGGGGTGACATGAGAATGAGGGTGGCTGTCCCCAGCGTGGATGGGAGAGGTCTCGAGAGCGAGGTCGCGACCCACTTCGGAAGGGCTCCTTACTACACTGTAGTTGACGTGAAGGAGAACGAGATCGTCAATGTGAGAGCTGTCAGGCAGCCCTTTTCCCAACACGCCCCGGGAGATATACCTAATTTCCTTAAGTCTCTTGGAGTTGATGTTGTACTTGCTTACGGAATGGGAGTGAGAGCTCAGGAGTTCTTCAGCTCGTTGGGAATAAGGGTTGTGACCGGAGCTCTTGGAAGGATCGGCGACGTCGTCAAGAGGTTTCTCTCGGGGACCCTCATCACTGACGATAGCTGGCGACTGTCGGAGGAGTTTAGAGCTCATAAGCGTTAATTTTGAGTTTTCCGCGTTTTTATCGATTCAGAGAAGGAGCTCGGAATCTCGAGCATGTTCGACCGGCGGATCGACGCACATCCAAGCGATTACTTATTTAAATTTCATGAAGTGTGTTTTCATGATATGACTAGAACTCTGATAGAAGTTGTTGTAACTGTCATAGTGATGATCCTAGCTCTATCCGTGATCTTTCTTACCGGAAAAGTAAGCCTCAAGAAGACATCAGAGCTCGTAGTCCCTCGCTCCTTTCGCTTGGATATTCTGGGGACTAGAGGGAACGCCGCTGTGTCCGGTGGAAGGGCGCTCATCGTGTACGTGATGAACCTCGGTCCAGATGATCTTGACAGTTCTGTGGCCCTCAATCGGGAGAAGTGGCTTGTTATCATCAAGAACTCGTCGGGTGAATTTTCATCGCATCCAGATGAGATAAGGGAGATCTTCGGTCACCACGACTCCTCGTTCTCGAGGGGCGAGGTGTGGACGCTCATCTGCAAGGGCCTATCTCAGGAGAGAGGAAAAAGTTACTCAGTCAAGGTGTTCGGGCCGGGTAACTCCCACGGCATCCACATAAGCCCGTAGGTGAGTGTCCATGGTCTCCAGAGCCGTGTCGGAAGTTATCTTTGTGGTGGGGATTGTCATCCTAGCTATAGTTGTGGCTATTCCGCTGGGAAACTATGTAATGAACGTCAATCGACCGGAACATTTTGAGGGAGGAAGATATCAGCTGGAGATCCTGAACGTGAGGCCTCGAGCTTTTCTAGGAGGGGTTCCTTGCCTTGCGGTTTACGTGAAGAACACGGGAAAGATCGGCGTGCCCAACACAACTATACCTGGGGTATATCCGAGCATCTGCGCTCTTAATTCCTCTTTGAGGGGGGTTTTCTGGCCCGCTGCTGTGGTCAACTCCAGCGGATACTTCCTAGTCAACGTATCAGAGCTGAGCTACATATGCAGGTCGGGCCCCGGTGACGAGCTGACGCCCGAGAGCACCTGGGTCATATATTACCCGTCCCTAGCTCAGGAGAACAACGAGTCCTTCGCCGCCTACCTCTACGGACCGGGAGGTGCCAGAGCTGTGTTCTACCACCACCCACCCTGACGTGTGTGGAGGCTCTCATCGATCGGATTCTCCGTCATGCGTTAAGTGCATGTCCTCCCGTCGATTGGTCGCTTAAAACAGCTGATGAATATCTCTGAGAAGTTGAATCATTGAAACCTCATTCTTCTGAGGCCATCAACAGTGCAGCGGGCAGGCTAGACTGATTCCTCCGGTGAGCTCTCCGGCGAGATCTCTGAGGAATTATCCTCGGGCTCCACGATCAACTCGTAAACCTCACCCCTGGATTCAGCCTGAGAACACTTGTATTTCCTTCCCTCCAGCTCCGATAGGCACCCCGCTACGATCCCTCGAAGGAAATTGATCCCGCCAAGCACATGCTCGAAGGGATTCTCCAGCTCCAGGATCAGCTTACCTTGGCTTCTGCGCCAGGATCCTCCGGAGATCCAACCTAGTGCCCTCATGATGTTCAGACAGGCGTTCAGATATTCCTCCTTGGAGGGGGCTTCCAGGTAGCGCCGGTGATCCCGGTGTGCTGCCCGGCCCACATCCAGTCCAACGAGATACATCAGCGCCCTCAACGCCTCTTCTCCAAAGTGCTTCTTTAGTAGTCGAAAAGCCACCGGTAGCCAGCTCATGCGCAGGATTATGGCCCTTCCTCCGAGAGTCATCAGCCGGCTGTGGTGCCTACCACATACGAGACCTCCCCTGTGCACGCTGTACTCCAGCCTGTCGATGATGCTCTCCTCGCGAAGGGCATCCAACAGGTCCTCAACGCGGTCCTCCTCTATGACCAAAAAGGTGCACCACCAGGCCTTCCCGGGTTCATCGGACTTGTGAGTCATGCCCCATTTTACGTCGCCTCCGTGATCCCTTACTTTCGCAGCAATTAGCGCTAAAGCCCCAGGAACATCCTCTAAGAGCAGAGAAAGCTCCAGAACAACCTTGCCCTTCTCGGGGGTGAGAAAGAAGGCTGTGTGTATTGGAAGGTCGTGCATCACATCCCTCCTAACTCGATAACATCTTTATTAAAAATTTTATTTTTCCAGCGTAGCTATATGCCGACGTCGTTAGGTGGTGATGGATCTTCCAGCACTCGACCTCGATCAACTGCCCAAGCGAGGACCCTGAAGGAGCTGCTTGTGATGCATCTCCGACAAAGCTACCGGATAACAGCCCTCATCCCTCAGAACTCCAGCTAAGCACAGAAAAGGATCTGAAAGCCTTGTGCCCTCTTCTCAAGGAGATGTCCTAGATGAGCTGCAATGAAGGCCGGTTCCAAGGAAGACGAACGTCTTCAGAATTTTTATCCTGCAGTCGCTTTGATAACGATTCATGAAAGTAGTTAAGGGCTATCGACAACAAGTAACCGCTTTCCTAAGCGCGAACTCAGGAGCTTCATCAGAGGATAACCCTCGAGTAAAAAAAAGGGTTGAAGACAACACCTCATGGACTGTACAGGTATTGGGTCATGGTGTTTTGTGGTCCGTAGACCACAATGTTGTGTTGCTCGGTGGAGGAGATGCCTGTGAGGTTAACCGTCAGGGTTACTGTGGAATCCTTACTCCAAGTACCGGTAGCAGAAACATCTGTGACATTAACGCTTTTTTGGTCAACGAACACCTGGAAGTCGGTTGTTCCGCTTATGGTTAAATCATTTGGACCCAAGTTCTTTACGTAGATCGTCCCGCTACTGCTGTTCCAACCACTAGCGCTGAGTATCTGTATCGTGCTCGTGCCGCCGACGGTGGAGGTCCTTCCCAAAGCTCCGAATATGTATGAGGATATCGGCGAGAATATCAGCAAGGCTAAAGCCACTGCTATGACCAGTATTATTATCTCAACAACCACACGGGAAACTCCAGGCCTGATTAAGGTTTCTCACCTCTCTCTGATCTGGGGATAAGAGCTATTAAAAGTTTACGTGAAAAAGCTCGCGTGAACGACGGACTGTTTTGTAGATACGACCTTCTCACGGACGCGACTCTTAGGCCTGAAAGTTTCTGTTTACGCAAGTGTTTACATCGATGTAGACAAGACTAATTGATATCATGGAAATTTCAAGGAATGAAGCGGCCACAACGACTGGGAAGAAGATCGACCTCACATCGCTTGAGAGGAAGAAGAGATAGCACAGAGGCCAGGCGGTTTGATGACCATCTGAGGAGGGAACGTTGGCTGAGATAAAAGCAACAGGAAGCTCAGATGTCTACACACCCTGCAGGTGTGGCTTCCTGAACTTCTGTGTGGATGGTGCCCTGAACTTCCTGAAGAAAGTGGCTGGGGAGCCGAGTTCGTCAAAAGCTGAGGAGATCTTCTCGAGGCCACGAGAATTTCCACATGAGTATGTATATCCTGCAGATCTTGATAGCGGACGGTCTCGACGAGCTGCCGGAGGACATGGGCAGATGTTGGAGCCCACCGAGAGGATCCCAGTTCATACGTCAGGCTGCCTTATGTGGCGGAAGGGCATTCTTCTCACTCGACGTGCCCCACATCTATCCCAAGCTCCATGGAGGAGGTGCATATTATTTTTCTTGTTCTTCCTCATGATTCTCGCCTCACCTCCTCACGATCCCTAAGGGCGCTCAACAGCGAGCTCGTTTTTATGATACTCATCACTTTTTATTATCAGTACTAAAGATACTGACCACAGAATTGGGCGCTGTTTGGGAGCTTGAGAGAGGCAGCACTTCGGAGGCTTAAGAGGTAGATGAGGATCTCAGAAGGCTCTTGATGATATGGCTTATGGATGTGGAGTTATTTCGGAGGGCGCGTTCAGGGAGGGAATGAAGTACGTCGTCAGGAGATCCTTCTCGGCTGACAGGCTTGTGATGGAGGATAGGGAAGGGCTTGTCTACGGACATGCATCGGCTGCCGAGGTTGATGTGTCGGTGAAGGACAGGAAACACATCCTGATAGAGGTCAGGTCGAGGATCTCCAAGGGAGATGTGGTGAAGCTCTGGAGGATAGGCAGCTCTACCAGAGGACCTACGGTGTTAAGCCGAGGCTTCTGATAGCGAGGGGTTTCATAGACGAGGGCGCCAGGGATCTCGCTGGAAGGGTTGGGTTGAGATAGAACCTGTCGTCCCTGACTAGCCTACTTTGACGTTCTCCCCGATAAACAGAGCAAATTCTCGCTCTCAGTAGCTCCATCAACGTAAGATCTCATCGGATTTTACCCAGCCCCTTCCTCCACAATTAGAAGCGAGGATGTGCCGGCGTCCCGTTAAAACCTGAGCCACTATTGATGTTTCGAGATCCTCTCAGCTCAGTGTCACCAATCTGTGAGCATCCGTTCGCCTGAGAAGACCATACACAGCTTTTCATCCTGATTCAAGCAGTCAGAACGTTCACAATCTCTAAATAGACAAACGCCCTCCCCAGAGGAGATCAGATGCCTTTGTTGATCAGCTTCAACTTCAACGGATCGATGAGCGTTCTACGAAGAGAATGTCGGTCAATGGGATTTGTATAGCTGAATGATACAAGGTAGGGGGTTGGAGAAGCTTCTTGAAGCCCTTGATCTTCGTGCCTCCATGCTCTACAGAAAAACAGCCGTGCTCTCAGCGGCATTATTGGCAGCACGGAGAGAGCACATCAGTCCGGAACATAATCCTCATCACCTCAAGCCTAAAGCACAGTAATGTTATTCGTCTCCTGTCGCTCCACGACCGACCGCCGTCAGGAGGAGAACGGCAATCACAGAGGGGACTGTTAGGAGCAAGTAGCTGAACTTATAGCCAGCAAACTCAGCGATCACACTGTATGCAACTGGTCCGAGGAAGCCTCCCAGGTCGAAGCCCATTGAGTATACCGATGCAGTCCTATTCCTGACAGGTCTCGGTGCAAGGGAGATCACCATGAACTGAATCGTTGGGGTCGTGAACCCCATTCCGAAGCCCATGACGAGGGCTGGCATCCAGCAGGTATCAGCTGGGTAAAGCAAAGTGAGAAGGAGAACGCCAACGGCTGTCAGGAGGAAGCCAGCTATCGCCACAGACTCACACCTTCTCGAGGTCCTCCCTGACAGGTACCTGGAGAGGACGTTGCTCATCCCCATGAGCATCAGGAACTTCCCATAGATACTTGCGGGGTACCCTAAATCCCTGTAATGCATCTGGAGAACGTCCTGGATGCCCATCAGAGTTGCTCCACCCATCATGGAGATCGATGCGAGGATCAAGATCTCCCTGTTCACGACGTCCAACCATCCTCCGGTCTCGAGAGCGACGCCCTTCTCATCCACTCTGACCTCAAAGGCAGATGTGAGAGCTGTGAGAAGTGAGAGAATTAGTGATAACAGAAAAACAGGTGCATATCCGAGGAGGTCGACTATCAGACCAGCTATGGGGGGCTATCACGGCAGCAAGGGACATGACCACGGCCCTGAGGGCCAGCGCCATCCTAGCGGGTCCACCTGAGGAAACCGCCACAATCGAGGGAGACATGAAGAAGGCGTTTCCTAATCCCTGAAGAAGCCTTCCGGCTAAGATGCCTAAAGAAGAGCCCAGTTTGAGATATATCAGTGAGGAAATGGAGGAAACGGCTCCCCCAATGAGCATGGCCAGGTAGCTGCTGGTCTTATCCGCCAGATGACCGGCCAATGGTCTGAATGCGAGGGACACGAAGAATGCTGAGGACCAGATGATCCCCGTACCGGCTATTCCAATGCCCATGTCCCTGGAGTACCTGGCAGGAATTGATCCAACAGATTGAAGGGCAAGAAAGTATGTTCCGACCGAGGTGAGCCCAAGAACAAGCCTTCTGGTTTCCTGTCTGACCATTCCCGAGCATCCACCATGATAATTTTTTAAGACTTCACCGGAGACTTGGTCGATGACCAGGAATGAGCTGAAGGACCTGTTCATATCCTGGACAGTTATAAGCTTCTGCTTTGCCCTCACACCCTCCATCTGGAGCTTAATTCCCCTTTTACCGATATCTGGGATTACAGCTGGTCTTGGATTCATCCTACACGAGCTAGGACATAGATACTTCGCAAGAAGGTCTGGCTGTGTGGCCTATTACAGAGCCTGGAGATGGGGCCTCGCGCTAGCCCTGATCACCTCAATCCTCAGCCTCGGAAGGTTCATATTCGCGGCTCCTGGAGCGGTCTACATAGGGTGTATCTACAGAGAGCTCACGAGAGAGGAGGAGGCGAGAATATCCGCTGCCGGACCTGCGGCTAACATGGTCCTTGCCCTTCTCTTTCGAGCCCTCCCCCTCGGGTTAATCAGCAGGATTGGCTTTGAGGTCAACTCCTACCTGGCCCTGTTCAACTTGCTCCCGCTTCCACCGTTGGACGGATGGAAGCTGTTCAGGAGCAACTCAATCGCTTGGATCATCATGATCTCCATCGCTGCCATTATGACTTTTCTCTCATGACCGCATCTCATGGCTGGTGGGTGGGGCTTAAAGCGGCTCGCAGGCATGAGGGAAAACCTCGACGTGAGTTGAGGAGATGTCGGTCCATCAGAACGATTCTTGCTGAATGGCAGAACATGAAGGACTTGGATCCATGAGCAACGACGCTCCTATGGTGAGAGCCCAGTTGAATGATGCGGCCGTGCGTATGAGGCTGATGCAAACCTGTTCCAGTGCTTGAGCTCTCGACCAGAGCCCATGTTCAATGAACCGCTCATTCCATGTTATGAACTCTCAGCTTTTTAGGGTCGGGCATCGAGATGTCCTGTGGTGCTCGAGCTCCTGCATCCATCCCTGGTTAAGCTGTGGAGAAAGAGGGGTTTCCATGAGCCAACTCCTCCCCAGAAGAGGGCGATCCCCCTGATCCTCTCCGGGAAGAATGTCCTCATAATGGCTCCAACCGGAAGCGGGAAGACCGAAGCAGCCGTCCTTCCGATCCTATCGATGATGATTCGTGAGGAAGGGAGAGGAGTGAAGTTCCTCTACATAACACCGTTGAGGACGCTCAACAGGGATCTCCTGTCCAGGATGGAATGGTGGGCCCTGAGATTGGATCTGAGGATTGGCATCAGGCATGGAGATACCAGTCAAGCGGAGAGGAGAGCTCAGGCACTTCACCCGCCTGACATACTGATAACAACACCCGAATCCCTTCAACTCCTCTTGACGGGGAGAAGGCTTAAGGAAGGCCTGAGAAACCTCAGATGGGTGGTGGTGGATGAGGTTCACGAGCTGGCAGGAAGCAGGAGAGGAGCCCAGCTCAGCGTGCTCCTGGAGAAGCTCAGGTTCATCCTGGGAAAGAAAATCCAAATTATAGGATTATCAGCAACTATCGGAAATCCTGAGGAGGTGGGGAGGCTTCTCGCTGGGTCCAGCGAGGTCAGCGTGGTCAACACGCCCGTCCTCAAGGAGATGAGGATTGAGGTCCTATGGCCTGACCCAAGGCCGGATCTCTCCGATCTCTTGATGGTCTCTCCAGATCTCTCTGGAAGGATCTTGGCTCTCAAGGAGATCATCGAGAAACATGGAACATCCTTGATATTCGCAAACACCAGACCAATGGTTGAACTTCTCGGGAGCAGGCTCCTCCTCTTGGATGAGAGATTTCCTGTTTACGCCCATCATGGAAGCCTCTCACAATCCAGGAGAGTGAGGATTGAGGAGATGCTCAGAAGAGGAGAGATAAAAGGAGTCATATGCACCTCCTCCATGGAGCTTGGGATAGATGTGGGGCACGTCGAGTTCGTCGTCCAGTTCAACTCCCCGAGGGAGGTCAGAAGACTAATACAGAGAATTGGAAGATCGGGGCACTCCCTGGGAAGGGTGAGCAGGGGCGTGGTCCTCGTTGGAAGCAGCGATGATGCGCTTGAGAGCTTGGTCCTCATAAGGAGACTTAAGAAAGGGATCATAGAACCTTCCGAGATATTCGAGGCTCCCTTGGATGTCCTGGCCCATGAGGTAGTCGGCTTCTCCGTGTGCGGGGTGATGGATCAGGACTCCATATACGAGGCCGTGAGAGGTGCTTATCCCTACAGGAATCTGAGGAGGGAGGACTTTCTGAGACTGATCTCATTCTTGGAGGAGGTCGGAGTCATCAGGAGGCATGAGGACAGAATCTACCCGACAAGAAGGGGGTTCAAATACTTCTTCGGTGTGCTCTCGACGATACCGGAGACAAGACAGTACGCACTGATTGAGAGGTCCTCAGGGGACTTCGTCGGGGTTCTCGATGATTACTTCGTCTCGGAGTACTGTGATGTAGGAGCCAGGTTCATAGTGGGAGGGGTTCCGTGGGAAGTCGTGTCGCTGGGGGAGGAGAGGGTGTACGTTGAGAGGACGGATGACTACTGGAGCTCCATACCAAGCTGGATTGGCGAGGAGATACCAGTCCCGTTCGAAGTAGCCCAGGAGGTTGGGAGAATGAGGAGGAGAGTTGAGGAGCTGCTTGAGAAGGAAGGAAAGCTTGAGAAGATCCTTGAGGAGTCCTTCGGATCGGAAGATGTCCTAAGGAAGGCTCTAGAAGATGTTAGGAAGATGTTTCTGATGGGAATCCCCGTCCCGACCGACAGAAGGATACTCGTCGAGGACTGTGGGGATGTTGTCGTGGTGCACGCTCACTTCGGCAGCAAGGTGAACAGGGCCCTCGGCAAGTACATAGCTCATGAGGCATCCGGATCAGGATACCCCGTCTACCTATCCGAGAAGCCCTACAGGATAGTCATCAGGGGGGCGAATGCTCAGCAGGTTCATGATATAATCAAGGGAGTGAATAGAACGAGCTTCCTCAGGGATCTGAGGAGGTCTGTTGAGGAGAGCAAGGCATTGAGGTGGAGACTTCAGCAGGTGGCGAGGAGGATGGGAATCCTGGACCCAGAGGTCTCGCTGACCAGAAGGATGGTCGATGCCATGATGATAGGACTTAAGGGAACTCCAGCCATGGAGGAGGCGGTCAGGGAAGTCCTTGAGAGGGATCTCGATGTGAAGAAGGCTCTCGATGTTGTTGACATGATCGAGAGGGGTGAAGTGGAGGTCGTCATGGTCAAGGGACCAACTCCGATAACCCTGAACAACCTGAGGTCAATTGGTCCTCTTAAGCCAGTTCAAAGGAGAAGAGAGGTCCTCTCCTATCTGAGCTTCAAGCTGAGAGTTCTTCAGACCTTTATCTCATTCGGATGTCTGGACTGTGGCTATGTGTTCAGCATCCCGGTGAGGGAGGTTGAGCCACCTGAATGCCCGGCATGTGGATCCAAAGAGCTCGTGTTCGATCTCCTGGATGAGGAGGAGCTCTCAAGAGTTGTTGAAAGGATCAGAGAAGGAATGAGGGGGAGAGGATCCAGCTTGATGGCGTGCTCTAGGCTTCTCAAGAGATTTGGGGTGAAGGCAGTGATCGCTAGGGCTGCAGGCCTCAACTTGAGGGAGATGGAAGATCTGTTGAAGGAGGGATTGGGTGGAGAGGATCTCATGAGAAGGATCTACCTGCTTCACAGGGAGAAGACGAGGAGGAGGTTTCACAGCTGATCATCCACCTTCAACAGGAGCCTCGAGGCCTGAGAGCCTCTTCAGGTCTATCTCAATTCTCGATCTCCACCCTATTAGGATCTGATTTCCTTCCTCCTCAAGGTATCCCATCTTTATAAGCCTGTTCAGGACATAATCCACCCTGGGTTGTCTGAACCTCGACCTGAGAAGGGAGAGTAGCTCTCTATGTCCCGCCCTTCCTCCCCTTGAGATCAGATAGAGAAGGGCGACTGAGAGCATCGCCAGGTCATCTATTCTCCATCCGGCAGTACTGGCCTCCTGAACGGAGACAGGTCCCCTCATGAGGATCAGAAAGGTGCACTTCCTCAGCTCATCCTCCCTCTCCGGGTCTATTGGAACCTCATCTCCATCACCACCAACAGCAACCACCCTGAGACCTAGATCTGTCAGTCTCTCATCTAAAGCCTTCACAACCTCCAGATAATCGTTTCCAACGACCTTCCTCAGCTCCCATCCCTTCACCCCTGGCTTGAGGCCGGATCTGAAGAGAAGAGTTCTAGCAGCTCTTCTAACCTTTTCAGATGGGACGGGCATTCGAGAACCTCCTGACCGGAATCACGTAGGAGAAGAACTTCCCTGGGGATGGTTTGGTTACGTAGAGCTCCTCCTCAACGGGATCCAGAACGAGGCTTATCTCACCGGAGCTCGCCAGGAAGGCGATGGCGTAGGCCTTAAGGAGGACCTCCTTTGGGGATCCCGACACGACCTTCCTGTAAGGGATGGGTTCCTCCATTTTCCTAACAATTTCCCTAACCTCATCCAGGATCTCCTCAAGATCTGGTTCTTCAGGTATTATCTCTTTAAGCGATCCTCTGAGTGTTATCATCTCCCTTGAGGGAGGTGCAATCCTCTTCTCCTGCAGGTAGGACAGCGATCTGTGGACATCAGCCAGAGTCACCTGCTCCAGATCCACTATAGGGCTCCATGCCTCGAGAAGTTCCTCCGCCAAGGATCTGGGGTCCATGCTCAACTTGAGGAGAGCGATTATCCTCCCCAAGGCCGCAACGGTGGACTCCCTCCTGAGCCACTCCCCCTGCTCCCTCACCACTTCTGCAAGCTTGAGGATTATCTCCGAGTCCATCAGGAGATCCTCATCCCTCATTCTTGGAAGGAGGTCCCTCAGCTCATCCAGGATCTCCAGCACCCTCACTGAGAAGGGATCCGAGCTTGATCTCAACGTCGCTGACACCTCATCCAGGATCTCCTCAAGCCTCCTCAAGCAGGAACCTCCCTGACTCTCCCCTCACCTTCTGAACAACGAGAACGTGGACGTCATCAGGGATGTCGCTCGGTGGGACCGGTGTTATCACGAGGTACTGGATCCCGCTTCTGGCGAGCTCTAATATGGACCTGAAGATGACCCCCCTGTTCCTGAGATCCATATGAGTATCGAACTCATCAACAGCTCTGAAGGGAGATTCCATGCAGCTCTGGAGTGCCAGGAAGAAGGACATGACGGCTGATGTTCTCTCTCCACCACTATGAGAGAGAGGATCTAGAGGGGAGAGATCCGAGCCAGAGAAGCTTATGAGGAGCTCTATCCCGGCCTTCTCGGGATCCTTGAGGTTGATAATCCTCACCTCGCCATCGCCGCCCATCCTGGACAGGATCTCCCTGTACATAGGATTCACAGTCTCTAGGAGAGAGGTGAGCTTCTCCCTCCAGATGATCATCCTATCCTCGATCTCCTTCACAAGTCTTCTCTTGTTTCTTTGAACCTCCTCGGCCCTCTTTCTAAGCCTCTCGTAGATCTCCCTGTACTTGGAGCAGGCTTCATCGGTGTTTCTTGGAATCCTCCCGATTCCTGCCAGAGATATCTCGACTCTCCTCATCTCCTCCTCTATCTCATCTGGATTCCTCCCCCTGAACAGTCTCCCCCCAAGCTTCTCGGCCTCAGAGGCTAACTCCTTTATTCTCCTTCTAGCCCTCCTGACCTCCTCCTTCAACCTCCCAAGCTCATCTCTCTTGATCTCGATGAGGACCTTGGAGACCTTCACCTCACCGATCTTGTCGGCTGCCGACTCCCACAGGTTCCTGAGCCTCAGAAGACCTTCCTTCAGCCCAATCCTCCTGTCGAGCATCCCGGCCTCAACCTCTCCTATGCTCTCCTCAAGATCCTTTACATCGGAGGAGAGGTTGTTCATCCTCTCCTCAAGGTTCTTAAGCTCGCTCTCGAGCCCTTCAGTTTCCTTGACGATCTTGGAGAGTTTCTTCTCCTTCTCGAAAACCCTGGTCCATGCCAGTTCCCTTCTAAGGTTAGATAACTTCTCCTCAAGCTTCCTCTTCTTTTTAAGCTTGTTAGACATCTCAGTCCAGTAGTTTAATGTCTCCTCCGCCTTTGAGAGGAGAGTCTCCACCTCTCTCTCCTCAGCCTCGACCCTCAGAAGTGTTTCCCTTGCTCTCAAAATCCTCTTCCTATATGAGGAGAGGCCAACGGCCCCCTCAACAACCTTCAGCTTATCCTGAGGTGAGAGAACGGAGAACTCCTCCATCATGTTCTGATGCATTATTATCAATGGATTGTCCGGATCGAGACATAACTTTGAGAGCATCCTCCTTACAGAGGACTTCGTCATCGTCCTCCCGTTGACCTCATGCCAGTACTGCCCGTCTGACCTTATGTATCTGCTTATAAACACCTCGTCGCCCCTCACCGAGGGTATGGGTCTGGATCCCCTGCCCCTCGGTCTGTTGTCCAGGACCACCGTCGCCCTGGCGTACCTCTCTCCCTTCCTTATCAGATCGCTGAGCCTTCTCCCCCTCTCTGTGTACGTTTGGCCGAGAGCGACAGATATTCCCAGAAGTATCGATGATTTTCCAGACCCGTTTGGTCCAGTTATCAGGTTCACTCCGCCCTCCAGCGGTATTCTGGCATACCTGTACGACATGAAGTTCTCGAGGATTACCTCCTTCACAAGGGGCACAGTGATTCATCTAGCTCCATGAAGATAAACCTATATCTCCTCGAAGGACCTAAACGTTATGCCCTTCTCGGCCAAGCTCTTCGAGCCGGATCTACCGGTTCTCGAGGTAGTCAGGAGGTTGAGGGGGCTTAGGACAGAGAAAATTGTTGATGTGGACGGAAAGGATGTTGAAGTCGGACTCAGGGTGAAGGAGCTTGAGAAGAAGGATGGGGTTCTGAGAGGGTCATAGAGGAGAGCTTCCTCATATCCGTTAATTGTAGGGGAGAGGAGGGTTCCTACATCGGTTCCGGTTGAGTTCGAGTTATTTTCAACAGGAAGGCAGGAACTTCCTGGTGATAGAGGCCAAGAAGATGAGGACCTGTAAGGTAGCTTCTTGGATCTCAGCAGCGATATCGGCGAGCAAGGATGCCGTCTATGAGGCTAGAATAGATCCCGAAGTCCTGAGGAGCTTCTTTAAGAAAAGGATTGAGACCGTTAGAGTGGCGTTCTTCGATGAGGTCAGGCTCCCAAACGTCAACAAGCTCTCCCTTTACGGAAGGGAGCTCGTGAACACCGACATCTACAGGGGATATCTCAAGGTTGGCAGAGTGCGGTATGTCGTCTTTGAGCCGGAGGAGGGGGCTTGTCATTGGGCTGACAAGGGACTGCGTGATCACTTTCTTCTCAAAAATGGATGAGGAGAAGTGCTTTAAGTTCATCAGGGAGAAGGTGATCCCATTGACGATGAGGTCCCAGGAATGATCGAGGATCTCTGTGCGAACCATACCCAACTGCGAACCTTGAGAGATCTTGCTTAGTGGTCAAAAACCCTCCACAGAAACTTATGGAGGAGGAGTGAGTTAAAAGGACCTGTCACTGCTTTGATCGTTGTAAGCTTCTGCTTCGCCTTATCCTGAGGATTTCGAACTTCTCGCTTTCAGCACCAGTTTTCAACATCGACTTCATTTTGAAATTTATGAAGATCCACTGCAAGAAGACAACGGCTTTCAGGCAGCGAGAAGGCTGTAGAAGAGGTTTTTCCTTTACATGAAGCATGCTTCATGCATTGTCCCAGGAACTTCGAGGTTCATCTCCATTCAGCATGTTATCCCTCCTCAGTCGGACAGCATCCGTTCTTGTTCTCCGCTACATTCGAAGCTTTTGACACTGGCGGAAAACCTTCCCTCCTCAGGATTCATTAGGGGGCTTTCTGGGGAACAGGGACTCCCCACATCTTCAGTTTTCTTAGCTCCGCCCTTTCGGGCTTCCCTTCCCTCTCCTCTCACCACCCATCCCACATCTCGAGCGGAGCTTGTTCATCGTTGAACCATTCACCTTTATAAATTTGGATATCACAAAAATCTTCATATGTTACGAATACAACATTATATGTTTCTGCCCCACCTGTAGACATAGATGTAAACATTGATGTTTACAACAGAAATAGGGTTTGTGCTGGAGGCTGAGGATCCACTGCATCAGAGGAAGATGGGTGGTGGGTTCGACTGAGGGCCAAATGCAGCAGCTGGTCAGGACGTAAGGCAAGGAAAGCCATCGATCGGTTGAAGAAGGGCAGGGGATATTTAAATATTTCAAAACTACATCCTTTTGTACTTAAGAACAGCGAGCGTGAGGTCGCCGCCTGCGGCCGATGGGCGCCGCTCCAATCCCTGCGGGGAATGACCCGGATGGGAGCC
>JAOZGP010000031.1 GCA_027491735.1 Thermoproteota archaeon
CATATTCATCGCTGAGAAGAGCCCCCTCTAGGGGGTTCTGTGAGGAGCCGGCTTGAAGAGCGCCAGCTTCAACATCAGGTGGGAATGGTTCCAGAGGGGCAGCTGGTCGAGTGGATGCTGCGCCAGCATGTGTGATGAGCTGAGGAAGCACACAAACCCACAGGGAATCGTGCTAATGTGCGAGGAGGATTTTAGTTTATCAGCTTTTTAGATCTCATCAACTAGTACCGTGATCACGGGCTTCTTGGTCAAACAAGCAACTCTGCTGGAAATGCTCCTCCTGAACATCCGGTCTATGAAGCCCTTTCTGCTTCTCTTCAACATGAGTATCAGGTCGTAGTTCCCTTCCTCTGCCTCGCTGACTATGGCCTCCGCCACATTTCTGGCGATTCCTACCTTCTTATCTACCTTGAGCCCTTTAGCCAATAGAGCCTCACATACATCCTTTAGGAGATTTTCTCTTTCCTCTATAAGGCAGGAGAGGTCATCCTTGTCCAAAGGAGTAGTTTCTGGAGCTGTTACCACGTGAAAAATTGTTATTCTATCGTCGGGTAGAATAAGGGATTCTATCAGAGAGAAGAGGGTTTCTGGATCTCGGACCCTGTCCCCCACGGGAAGAAGTATCCTGCGCGACATGCTTCAGTCCTCTACTTCCTTACCCTCCCGTTTAGCCACGTGCAGTATTACCACAGTGTTGGTTCCCTTGATTCCCTCTATTCGAAGCATCTTGTTCTTTATGAACTCCCTTAGATCCTTCTGGTTCTTACTCCTCACGATGGCCACCACGTCGTAGTCACCGGTGACCTCATAGAGGTCAACGACCTCCTCCATCTTCTTCAGCTTGTTGACCACGGAATCCAAGGATCTGGACTCGGTATATATGTTGATTATCGTGTACATCGTGAGGGTCACCTTCGCAACTGGCTCCTCCCAACCTTATAAACTCAACATGATGACCATCCCCGGATACCTCTCAGAGAGGCGCTCGGGAAGCCTCCTCCCGGAGAGATCATGCCTTTTCTTTCTCACCATTATCACGATGTGATCGTAATCCCTTATCGGGACACGCTCATCCAGGTCGCTTATGTCCGAAAGCAGCACAATCGTGGAGCTTACATCATATCCTCTTCTTCTCAGAGAGTTTTCCAAGATCTCAACCTCTCCTCTGTAGTACTCCTTCAGGGAGTCGATCTCCTCCATGTCTAAACCCCTGGTTATGATAGGCACTACGAGCCTGAGACTGAACCTCCTGTCCAACCTGCTGAGCGCTTCCTCTACGAGGTCAACTGGCTCGTCGGTTGGCACCACGACGAGGGATTTTATCATGTAGCTCCCTGGAGTTATCATCTCCTTACCGAGCGATGCGGTGATAGGCAGGCCTATCTTCCTTCTGTAAGCCACGTAGAGAGCCACTCCGAGGAGCACCCACAGAGATCCATAAACCCTAGCTTCCCAGTTCATCAGCACCACGAGGATCCACATGACAAAGACTATCGAAGCACCAATCAGCCCAACAATAGGAACCTCTTTACCCCTGATTCTTACGTTTCCCGGAGCTTTCCACGGACGATAGACGTCCTTCTCCTCATTTCTGAGCTTTATCAACGCCAGGTTGACTATGACATAGGAGAGCAATGCTCCAAAAGCATACATGCCAGCTATCTGTTCTATTCCTCCTATCAACGTCATTAGGGCTCCAGTGATCCCAAAGATGAGAATCGTCCTTGTTGGTGTGCGGTACTTGCGGTGAACGCTATGGAACCAAGCAGGCAAGAGCTTGAACTTACCCATTGAAAAGACGACTCTGGACACGCCCACAACTCCAGTGTTGGCTGACGCCAACGTTATTATGAAGCCCACGAAGCTGACCAATGGGGTGAGCAGGTAACTGAAGTATGGCATCTCCCTGGCTATCTCAACTAGAGGTCTGTCCGTGTGCTGTACTAGGGTCTTCCAATCCATCATTCCGGTCGCTAGTACAGAAAACCCTACCACAAATGCTATCACGGCCAGCACAGACATCTTGGTGGCTTTCGGTATCCACTTGTGGGGCCTTTTGGTCTCCTCAGCGGCCTGAGCTATTGACTCAATACCTATGAAGGACATCATCGCTATGGTCATCCCATAGATGAAGTTCTGGATCTTTACGCTTGTCGGCAGCAGGTACTCTACATTCAATGGCGCAGGATTTCCGGGATTAGAGAGCTGACTCAAGAACAACCAGAGCTTGAACGCGAAGAGGAACCCCACTATCAACATGGCAGCCTTGACCAGGATGCTGGGGACTACCAGAAGTTCATTTAGGGTACTGCTCTCCCTTATTCCAACGAAATTTATGGTAACTAGAAAGAGAACTAGAATTAAAGCGGCGAGTGAGACAACACTCAGCTGAAAAGGACCTAAAAAAATCGTTCTATTGAGTTCGGGCACGAAGAAGGATAGATATCCAACTGAGGCTATGGAGAAGAGAGCTATATCGACTGTGTAGCTAAAAAGAAGAGACCATCCAGCCATAAAACCGACTAGGTCGTTGAAGCTCTTCATAGAGTAAACCTGGGCCCCTCCGGCATAAGGATAGGTTGAGGCGAGCTCGGCATAGGCAAGTCCGGTCATTATGTAGGCTATCGCCGCTATGGTGAACGCTAGAGGAGCCGCTCCTGCTGCGTAAAGCGCTACCACGCCTATAGCTATGTACACATCTGCTCCTACATCCGCGTAACCTATGGCAAAGGAGCCGAACCATCCTATCTCTCTCTTGAGGGTGACGCTTTTCTCCTCCAGGGAGGGTCACCTCTTGAGCTGGATCCAATGAGCTTCAAAGCTCTTCCTTTATAACATCTGATACGACGGCAGGACAGACCCGTTGGACACCATTAAGACCTTTTATTTCCTTAAGTATGGCCTGCATCTCCTCACAGTCTCGGGCCCATATCTCAACCATTATCATGTGGTCCCCACTTGTCAGGTATATCCTCCTGGCGTAGCTCTTGGATCTGAGGAAGTCGAGTACTCTAAATAAATCCTCCGGCGTGGTGTCTATTCCGGTAAGCGAGATCGAGTTGTATCCCAAAGCTTTAGGGCTGACGAGTACTGTGTACTTTCTTATGATCCCCCTCTTCTCCAGCCTCGCAACCCTCTTTCTAACAGCTACATCCGTTATTCCTATTTCCTTGGCTATGTCGGTGAAGGATGTCCTGGAGTTCGCCAACAACATCTCTATAATTTTCAGATCTTTCTCGTCGACGAGAGTCCTTCTTCCTGTCATCAGATATCAGCTTTCCCTCCAAGAGTTGAATTAAAAATATTGCATCCCTAACGCTAGGGGTTCTCATTAGGAAATCTTCTAAGACAAAAACGGGAAGAAGGGTCACAGATGACGAGAGGAGGCTATATATTCAATTGCCTCATCAAAGAGCCTCTTAACTCTATCAGCTAGCTCATTTCTGACGAATCCCTTCAGTGCTGCCTCTATTGCTTCATTCCTACTGTTAAACCTCCCATCCTTAACTAAAGAATCGATAGCTTCTATAAGTGCATCCTCGACGTACAGGCTCAGTCGCTTGGCCATCCTTTCACCTGTTGAGGGGTAGGGTTCCAGCGGAGGTATTTAACTTTTGATAAATGGTGGTAAAACGTTAGTCCATAGTCGAAGTGAGTATCAACTCCAGGGTCCTCACGAGAAGTCTTATGTCATCTAAGTACACGAACTCGTTGCTCCTGTGTATGTTGTTATCTTCTCTTATAGCTCCAAATGAGACCAATGGGATGCCCTTCTTGAAGAAGCAATATCCATCATTCCCTCCAAGCTCGGCGGCCATCCCTTTGAATTTTCTATCCTCTCTTTCACCATATATTTCAAGGTACGCTTTCTTAGCGGCTTTAGCAGTTCTCCTAACTATCTCCTCTGAAGGATCAGTCATCCATCCAGTGTTGGCGTTCTCCAACGATATCTTCAAGGTAGCGTTTATCCCTAATCTGGTTATTGCTTGATTGAAGAACGAATAAAGCTCCTCGACTGCCTCCTCAGGATCCTCGTCTGGAATAAGTCTCAAATCGAAAGCAGCAACAGCCTCCTCCGGAATAACGTTTGTTTTATCTCCAGCTCTGAGGATCGTGAAGGTCAGCCTGCCCCACAACTTCGGTATTGGGGTGTTTGGTGGAGATGGAAGTTCCGAGAGCTTTCCTGCTCGATAAGAAGAGAACTCCTTCATCTCAGTTATCAGCTCACAGATCTGGGTGACAGGATTCACACATCTGAAGGGAGATCCAGCATGTCCTCCAATTCCCTTGACTTTTATCCATCCAGGAACTGCTCCACTAGCTCCTATTGCAACATAGCTCACTGAGGAATCCAGTATTATGGCTGCATCGGATCTGAAGCCTGAATCCATCACCTCTCTGATTCCAATTCCTCCCATCTCCTCCCCGCCGACTATAACCGCCACTGGATTGTACCTCAGTCTCCTTCCTTTGAGCTTCCTGAAGATCTCATAGGTGACGACTATTCCCGATTTATCGTCAGCAGAACCTCTTCCGTAGATCTTTCCGTCGATCTCCAACGGAGTGAACGGATCCACAACTTTGCCCTCTATCTTCCATGGGCCAGCTGCCGGCACCACATCGTAGTGGCTCACTATCGCCAGATCCTCCTCAGCCCCAGCGTCCATTCTGACGATCACGTTGGGCATGTCGCCGATGAGCTCGGGCTCAAGATCAAGCTCCTCGAACCTTTTAGCTATGAGCTCAGCAGCTTCTCTATGATTTAACCTCTTCTCAGCGTCCGTATTGAGTCTAATAAGCTCGAACAGAAACTCAACAAGAGAGAGCATCGGCTCACCAGTGAGAAGTCCGACGCTACAATAAAAATGATGATCAGATGTCCCTGCTCACCGAGAGCCTCACTTTGACACCTCTCTTGATGACTCTCCTGAGGAAGGGATCGGGCTCAAAGACCTCCTCAGGGTTCCTGACGCCAGTAACTCCCACATCCTCACAGATCATCTGAGCCGCTACGCTAGCAGGCACCCCCACCATCATCGCTTGGGCCGATACCCTCCATGTTGTGCTGCTCTTGGTCTGAGCTGACACCTCCACAGCTGTTCGACGATCATCTTTATATTTATATCCCTCAGCTCTGGCTACTATCACATCAAAGTCATTAGGAATGTATTTTAACCTCTTCATATGCTCAAGAACTCTCCCTCTGACGATATCTCGAAGAGAAACCTCCCTTCCGTTGTGGATGACCTTCTCCTCATCGCATAAACCTATGTACTTAAGCAGCCGATACTTGGAGAGCAGATCCTTGGGAAAGGAGAGCTTGTAGTCCACAAACTTTACTCCCTTACTCTTGAAGTACTCTCCAAGAGTGTAAACCTCAGGGTGCTCAACGTAATAGCAGTACTGCTCTCCCACAGGATCCGGAAACCTGAAGCGCTCCTCTCCCGAGAAGGCCTTCACCTTGATCACTCCCTCGGCAGTCCACACCTCCACAGGATCCGAGAGTTCATCGACTATTGTATCAAACGAATATGGAACTGGAAGCTCTATGCCCAGAGCCTCATAATCCGTGAAGTCTATCCATCCCTCCCTCAGAAGTATCCTTTCCACTTTGTCCAGCTCCAGAACAGCCTTTTTCGCTAGGATGTTGATGATTCCTGGACTTCCTCCCATGCCTGCTATCGCCAACAGACCCCTTCTTCTGAACTCAAGGTCGTACTTCCTCTGCATCATCACCGTCTCAACATCGCTTCCGAGATCAAGATAGTTCACTCCAGCGCTGAGAGCCGCTCTCATCACGTTCATTATGTAGTAGTATGGTGCTCCGTTGATCACAATGTCGTGTCCTCTCAAAACCTCAATAAGCGAATTCTCATCGGAGGCATCAACCTTAACAGTTCTTATCTCCTTGGACGTCGTTAGGAGCTTTGTTCTTCTTGATAATTCCTTTACTCTCTCCTCACGAATATCGGCCAGCGTTATGACCTCAACGTCGGGACTAACCAGATCGTCGGCGAGATCGAGAGCAGCACAGGACGAGCATATACCCGCACCGAGAGCGAAAACTCTCACCTAAGCACCTCCCAGACCTGTTTCATGACGTTTCACTCACTCCGAAACGAGCCCTTATTAATGTGAAACAAACCATAATACTTCCGGTGAAGTTGATATGCGTGACATGAGCGTGAGGATCTCAGTCGCGGTGGCCTTGATCCTCTTGCTGCTAATCGTTCCGATCAATATAAACGCTACTCCAGCATCTGCTGACCAGACCTTAGCACAGGAGCTCATAGACCAATATCTCACCGCTAGAGATTCCCTAATAAACCTGTATAACTTGGTTCTCCTTACGACCACGAACAAAACAGTTCCAAGCTTACAGGCGCGGCTGAAAGTGGTTAACGGCTCAATAACAGCTGCCGACAAGCTCATAACTGAGGCCCAGGATAGTTATCAAGATGGTGACTATCTGAAGGCCAAAACTCTGGCTCTGGTAGCTATAAACAAATTAACTCCGGCCTATCACATTCTTAACAGGATCCTGAAGGAGCTCGACCTCATCAATTCTACAGCGCTTGGTGTTTACTATAAAACCCTGGAGATAGCAGGCTTCTATGAGAGGGAGAAGTTCTTGCTAAAGAAAGTAAATCAGTCCGTGATTGTGGCTAAAATGCATGGGGTCAATGTCACAAACATAACAAAGAACCTGACTAGGCTCTGGATGAGGCTGAACAACGTGTCCCTGACACTCAACAAAACCCTGGCCATGATCAAGAACATCACTCACATGATGATCAAGAACATGACCCATGGAGGTGCAATCCATAGCATGACCAAAAAACTAACGATTATGAAGAACAGGATCAAGAACATGACGCTTCACGTCTCGATGAACAAGTTCATCTACGTAGTCAAGACCACGAATAAAAAGATGCTCAAGGTAATGAATGAGCTCAGGCTCGAGCTGAATGTGGTGATGTCACGGATTGGCAAGTACATGGGATGGATGATGGCATTCAACAGGACGAGCGGCAGCTCCAAGGGTGTCGGCTTAGGACCACATCATCCTGGAAAGGACCATGGTGCTCCCACCAACACCACGAGCACAGCATCTCACAGAGGTGAACGCAAAGGTCACAAGAAGGGCGGAAAACCCTAAGAAAGGTAGGAACGAGGTTGCTGACGTAACCTTAGTGGGTCAGAAACCCACTGTGCCGCACATTCACCCCTACGGCTTCTGCGACATCGAAGATCCTCACAAAGATAGATGATCCGATTGTGTATAAGCTCTGCTCCGGAGAGGGCTCGGAAGGCGGGTAGATGCCG